>NZ_JBTOLW010000014.1:0-85937 GCF_054552115.1 Pseudohaliea sp.
GGGGGGGGTGGCTGTTGGAGGATGCCCCCACAAATCGGAAACGGGGGGTCGACTGGGGGCATCCCCCAGCAGCCGCACCGGAAATCACCGGCAACCCCGAAACGCTCCGATTTGCCAAAAAAAAACGCCGACCCGAAGGCCGGCGTTCGGAAGAGCGCTGCCGCGGGTCAGTCGAACTCGCGGATCAGGCCGGTGATAGTTTCCTTGGCGTCGCCGAAGATCATCCGCGTGTTGTCCTTGAAGAACAGCGGATTGTCGATGCCGGCGAAGCCCGAAGCCATGGAGCGCTTGAGCACGAAGACCGTGCGCGCGTTGTCCACGTTGATCACCGGCATGCCGTAGATCGGCGAGGACTCCACCTCCCGCGCGGCCGGGTTCACGACGTCGTTGGCGCCGATGACGATCGCCACGTCCACCGTGTCCATGCGCGGATTGATCTCGTCCATCTCCAGCAGGAGATCGTAGGGCACGTCCGCCTCGGCAAGGAGCACGTTCATGTGCCCGGGCATGCGCCCGGCCACCGGGTGGATGCCGAAAACCACCTCGGCGCCGTTCTTCTCGAGGAGTTCGCGCAGCTCGTTGACCACGTGCTGGGCCTGGGCGACGGCCATGCCGTAGCCCGGGATGACGGCGACGCTGGTGGCCGCCTCGAGCACATAGAAGGCATCCTCCACGGAGAGCGGCTTGACCTCACCCTCGATGGCGGCGGCCGCCTCGACCGGGTCGGCGAAACCGCTGAACAGCACATTGCTGAGAGAGCGATTCATGGCCTTGCACATGATCTGCGTGAGAATAATGCCGGAGGCGCCCACGAGGGAGCCGGCGACGATAAGAATATTGTTGTTGATCGCGAAACCTGCGGCGCAGGCGGCCAGCCCCGAGTAGGAGTTGAGCAGCGAGATGACCACCGGCATGTCGGCACCGCCGATGGGAATCACCAGCAGTACGCCGAAGACCAGCGCCAGCACGACGAGCAGCAGCAGCCAGAACTCGCCGCCCGGGAAAGCCAGGAACAGGAGCGAGGAGGCCACGATGCCGCCGACCACGGCGAAACTCACCAGTTTCTGGTTCGGCAGGGCCTTCAGGTTGCCGAGCTTCTCGCTCAGCTTGCCCCAGGCGATAATCGAGCCGGTGAAGGTGACGCCGCCGATGAGGATCGACAGCACGACCGTGAACACCGTGAAGGTACTCGCGCTCGCGCCCACCGCGGCAATGCCGACGCAGAGGCTGGCGAGGCCGCCGAAGCCGTTGAACAGCGCCACCATTTCCGGCATCGCGGTCATCTGCACGAGGCGCGACGCCGTGGCGCCGATGGCGCCGCCGATGATGAAGCCGGCCAGGATGTAGCTGTAGTCGACGATGCCCTGATCCATGAGCGCGGCGACCACCGCCAGCAGCATACCGACCGCCGAGATCTGGTTGCCGCGCCGCGCCGTCGCCGGCGAGCCGAGGAACTTCAGGCCGAAAATGAACAGCGCCGCCGCGACGACGTAGGCCAGCTGGATACCGATCTGTTCGTTCGCCATGCTCAACCCTCCCGCTTCTTGAACATGGCCAGCATGCGGTCCGTGACCATGTAACCGCCGACCACGTTGATCGAGGCCAGGGCCACGGCCAGGGCGCCGAGCCAGTTGGCAAGATCACCCCGGCCCGTGCCGGCCAGCGCGACGGCGCCGACCACGGTGATGCCCGAGATGGCATTGGCACCGGACATGAGCGGCGTGTGCAGCGTTGCCGGTACCTTGTTGATGAGTTCGAAGCCGACGAAGATCGACAGCATCAGGATGAACGTCAGGAATACGGCTTCCATATCACTCCCCTCCCGCCAGCAGGTTCTTGATGGTTTCGTTGACGACCTCACCACCGTGGGTGATCACGCAGCCGGAGAGGATGTCGTGCTCGAGGTCGATGAGCAGCTTGCCCTCTTCCTCGTTCCAGGCATCGTCAACCAGGTTGAACAGGTTGTTGGAGTACATGACGCTGGCATCGCGGCACACGTGGTTCGGCAGGTTGCCCTTACCGATCACGGTGACGCCGTTGATCTCCACCACCTCGTTGGGCACGGAGCCCTCGACGTTGCCACCGGTTTCCGCGGCCATGTCCACGACCACGGAGCCGGGCTGCATGCCCTCGACCATGTCGCGGGTCACGATCACCGGCGGCTTCCGGCCGAACACCTGCGCCGTGGTAATGACCACGTCGGACTCGGCAATAACCGCTTTCTGGGCCTCTCGCTGCTTCTCGATCTGCTCCGGCGTGAGTTCCTTCGCGTAGCCCCCGGCGGTCTCGCCCGTCTCCCCGAGGTCGATCTCCAGGAACGTGCCGCCCAGCGAGCGAACCTGCTCCGCCACCACGGGACGCGTGTCGAAGGCCGTGACCCGGGCACCGAGGCGCTTGGCGGTGGCGATCGCCTGCAGGCCAGCCACACCGGCGCCGATGATAAAGACCTTGGCCGGCTTCAGCGTGCCCGCGGGCGTCATCATCATCGGGAAGATACGCGGCAGGTGCGCTGCGGCCTGGATCACCATGACATAGCCGGCGAGGTTGGCCTGGGAGGAGAGTGCATCCATCTTCTGGCTGCGGGTGGTGCGCGGGATCATCTCCATGCTGATGGCGCTGATCTTGCGGTCGCGGAAGGCCTGCACCAGTTCGTGCTCGTTGAACGGGTCGAGGTAGCTGATGTGGATACAGCCTTCCTTCATGGCGCCGATTTCCTCGACGGCCGGCTTGCGCAGGCGCAGCAGCACGTCGGCCTCGGCGAGCAGCTTATCCCGGTCGGTGACGACGGTCGCACCGGCCTCCGTGTACTCGGCGTCCTCGAAGCCGGCACCGGCACCCATGCCGGCTTCCACCTGGAGGTCGGCGCCGAGCCGCACGAGCTTCTTCGCGGATTCCGGGGTGATGGGAACGCGGTTTTCCCCCGGGTGGGTTTCTCTTGGCACACCTAAGAGCATGTTTTCATCCCCTCTCTACCATGTCGTAGCCCGTACAGGCGTTCGGGTGCGCCTGCGTTGATCGATGGTGCAGCGCCCGGGGCGCCCGCTGCCGACGGGGCGCAGGCTCACGGGGGCGCTGACTGTAGCACAGGAAAAGCGGAGCGGCATCCGCGGAGGGAGCCCTCCGCAGCGGCGCGTCAGCCGGCGTGCAGCGTGAGGAAGGGGTTCATCCAGCGGTGCTTCCAGCCCGTGAAGCGCAGGGGCGCGTCGAGCACCGCCAGGCAGATGCAGTCCTGCCCTTGCAACGCCCTGGGTGCATGCGCCTCGCTGGCCTGCCGGTAGGTGAAATCCCCCGGATGGTAGGTTCCGCGGTCGTCACTGAAGCCCCCCTCGAGGACGAGGGTCATCTCGCTGCCACGGTGGTCGTGGTCCGGGATCGATCCCCCCGCCTTGATCTGGTAGAGGGCGAACTCGTAGTTCGAGTCGCCGGTCTTCAGGTAGGCAATGCTCAGGGCAGAGGTGATCTTCCGCCAGGACAGATCGGAAAAATCGCCGCCCATCAGGCGCTGGAGTAGCGCCGGTACACCGTTCTCGCTGCGTCCCCCGCCCTGGCTCCGCTGCGGCCTGCTGTAGGACAGGGGCGGCGCCTCATCGAGGCGGGCCAGCACGGTATTCAGCAGGGCGTCGCCCACCGGGACCGGATCCTGCGTCTCGAACAGGGCAGCGCCCACGTCCTGCAGCTGCTCCGTCGTGCGCCGGCAGTCGTCGCAGTAGTTGAAGTGCGCCGACATACAGGCCAGCTGGGCAAGAGACAGGGTGCCTGCCGCGTACTCGGTTAAAAGCTCCACTGATGGGTGATGATGCGTTGCCATTTTCTCTAGCTCTGTTCGGCACGCTCGAAGTGGACCTGCATTTTCTGCATCGCCAGCCTGACCCGGGACTTCACCGTTCCCAGGGGCAGGTCGAGTTCTGCAGCGGCTTCGGCGTGCGATTTACCCTCCATGTACACCTTGGCGAGGATCTGCAACTGATCCGGTGGCAGCCCCGCCATCACTTCTCTTATACGCTCACCGCTGCGTTTGGACTGCAATTGGGCGAACGGTTCCTGATTTTCTTCGTGTTCGGGGGCAAAGTCCTCTGCGGCCAGGGGCGTGTCGAACTTCTGCAGCCGCCGGAAAAGGTCCGTACGGCAGTTGCGCGCGATCGTGTACACCCAGGTGCTGGCCGCCGCCTTTTCCGGATTGAAGGCGCCCGCTTTCTGCCAGACCTTGAGCATGACCTCCTGCACCAGTTCATCGGCGTGGTTCGCCGACAGGGTCGAGCCGGAGAGGGCAAAGGCTTTGATGAGCGGCGCGAAATGCCGGAAGAGCCGGGTGAAGGCTGCGCGGTCCTGGTCCCTGGCAATCTTGACCAGGCACTCACTCCACTCGTCGGTGCGGCGCCCCGCCTGGGGCCAGCGCACGACCTTCCCGTCACTCCGTGCTTCGACGTCCTGCTGCTCTGCACTGTGTTCCATGAGATCGCCTCCAGGCTCTCGACTGAACAGCATACGCTACCACGCGGCAAAGCTCCCGCCCCGCTGTGACCAGCTTTTGACCATGACTTGTCGTGGTTTTTCTGGGCAAGCCGCCCGGCACCCGCCGCGTATTGCCTGCCGCTCCCTGACCGCTTCCGCGCACGGCGCCCGGCGGGTTGATCCGGCGACACCGGGGTGGCGTAATCCCCACGTACTCATTGAGGTCATCGCTTTGCACATTGCAGTCATTGGTTCTGGTATCTCCGGGTTAGCATGCGCTCACTATCTGAGCGATGACCACCGGGTCGAGGTCTTCGAGGCGAATGGCCAGGTCGGCGGGCACACGGCGACCGTGGACGTCCAGCTCGGCACCCGCCGCTACGCCGTAGACACGGGATTCATTGTCTACAACGACTGGACCTACCCGAATTTCATCGCCCTCCTCGACCAGCTCGGGGTGAGCAGCCGGCCTACGTCCATGGGCTTCTCGGTGCACGACGAGGCGACCGGGCTCGAGTATTGCGGCAGCGGTCTCAACGGCCTCTTCGCCCAGCGGCGCAACCTCTTTTCCCCGCGCTTCCTCGGCATGGTGCGGGACATCCTGCGCTTCAACCGCGAGGCCATCGAGGATCTGGACGCCGGCCGCGTGGACGACGCCACCACGCTCGGCGAGTACCTGGACCGGCACCGCTACGGGAAGGCCTTCCGGCGCCAGTACCTCGTCGCCATGGCCTCGGCGATCTGGTCCGCCGACTGCGCTTCGATCCTCGACTTCCCGCTGCAGTTCTTTCTGCGCTTCTTCCGCAACCACGGCCTGCTGTCGATCCGTGAACGCCCTCAGTGGCATGTCATCGAGGGCGGCTCCCGGGAGTACCTGCGCCCCCTCTGCCAGCGCTTCGAGGACCGCATCCACACCGGCTGCGCCGTGACCGCGGTGCGGCGCCAGCCGGACCGGGTGACGCTGACCCTCGCCAGCGGCGAGCAGCGGCAGTTCGACCAGGTGGTCATCGCCACCCACTCGGACCAGGCCCTGGCCATGCTCGCGGACCCGAGCGACGCCGAGCAGGCCGTCCTCGGCGCGCTGCCCTACCAGGAGAACGACGTCGTCCTGCATACGGACGTGCGCCTGCTGCCGGAAAACCGGGACACCTGGTCGAGCTGGAACTACCGCCTCGGCGTGGACGAGGAGCGTGCGGTGGTGACCTATAATATGAACATCCTGCAGGGGCTTGAGGCACCGGAGACATTCTGCGTGACGCTCAATAACACCAGCGCCATCAATCCGCACAGGATCCTCGGCCGCTTCAGCTACGCCCACCCCGTGTTCTCCACTGCCGGCGTCCGCGCGCAGGAGCGCTGGGGTGACATCAACGGCCAGCGCCGCACCTGGTACTGCGGCGCCTACTGGCACAACGGCTTTCACGAGGACGGTGTGGTCAGCGCGCTGCGGGTGGCCCGGGCCCTCGCCGGGAGCGAGCAAGCCGCGGCATGAAATCGCGGCTTTACACCGGGCTGCTGCGGCACCGCAGGCACCGTCCCCGCGAGCACGCCTTCAGCTACCGGGTCTTCATGCCCTATCTCTGCCTGGACGAACTGCCCGGGCTCTTCGACGATATGCCCCTCTGGTCCGCCCGGCGCCCGGCGCCCGGCCGCTTCCGCCGCGAGGACTTCCTCGGCGACCCCGGCGAGTCCCTGGCCGACGAGGTCCGCCGGCGGATCCGCGAGGAGACCGGGCAGGTGCACCGCGGGCCGATCTACCTGCTGGCGAACCTGCGTTACTTCGGCATCCAGATGAACCCCATCTGCTGCTACTACTGCTACAGCGAGGACGAAGCCCGCCTCGAGTACCTGGTGGCGGAAGTCACCAACACGCCCTGGAACGAGCGCCACAGTTACGTCCTCTGCGCCGAGGGGAAAGAGCGCCTGTCCTGCGACTTCGACAAGGCCTTGCACGTCTCCCCTTTCAACCCGATGGCGCAGCGCTATCACTGGCGCAGCAATACCCCCGGGCGGCGCCTCGGCATCCACCTGGCCAACAGCGAGGGCGGCGACCTCGTGTTCGACGCCACGCTGGCACTGACGGCAGAGCCGTTGACCGCGCGCAATCTCAACCGCATGCTGCTGCGCTACCCCTTCATGACTGCGAAGGTCGCGGCCGCCATCTACTTCGAGGCACTGAAGCTGTTCGCCAAGCGTGTGCCCTTCTACCCCCACCCCGAGAGAAGCAAACCGTCTGGAGTGTGACATGAACGACCTGAGCGTCAGCCGGATCCGGCTGTTACCGCAGGCCCGAAGCCTGCTTGGCGGCAACCTCGCGCGCAAGCTCATGCTGGGCGTGCTGGAGAAGATCAGCACCGGGAGCCTGACGCTGCGGGACGGCGACGACACCTTCCACTTCGGCAAGCGCGGCGCGCCCGGCGAGCCGCAGGCGGAAATCGTGGTCCACGACCGCGAGGCCTACCGGAAGGTGCTCACCGGCGGCACCATCGCCTCCGGCGAGGCCTACATCGAGGGCGACTGGTCGTCCCCGGACCCCACGGAAGTGACCCGCCTGTTCAGCGCCAACATGGCCGCCCTGGAGACCCTGCAGGCGAAGCAGCACTGGTACGTCCGCGCCGGCCTCGCCGTTGCCCACACCATGAACCGCAACACGCACGCGGGCTCCCGGCGCAACATCTCGGCCCACTACGACCTCGGTAACGACTTCTTCCGCCTGTTCCTCGACCCGACCATGATGTACTCCTCGGCGATCTTCGCCGACCCGGCGGACAGCCTCGAGACCGCGGCGGTCGCCAAGCTCGAGGAGATCTGCCGCCAGCTCGAGCTCTCCGCGGACGACCACCTGCTGGAGATCGGCACCGGCTGGGGCGGCATGGCCATCCACGCCGCCACCCGCTATGGCTGCCGGGTCACCACCACCACCATCTCGCGCGAGCAGTACGAGCACGCCCGGGCAGAGGTGGAGCGCCTGGGCCTCGCGGACCGGGTGACGGTACTCTGCGAGGACTACCGGCAGCTCACCGGGGAATACGACAAGCTGGTATCCATCGAGATGATCGAGGCCGTGGGCCACGACTTCTACCGCAGCTACTTCCAGTGCTGCTCGAAGCTGCTCAAGGCCCACGGCAAGATGGTCATCCAGGCCATCACCATCCCGGACCAGCGCTACGATCGCGCCCGGCGCTCCGTGGACTACATCAAGCGCTACATCTTCCCCGGCGGCTGCCTGCCCTCGCTGGCCGTGATCGGCCGGCACATCGCCGACGACACCGACATGCAGCTCGTGCACCTGCGCGACATCACCCGCGACTACGCGCGCACCCTGGCCCACTGGCGCGAGCGCTTTCTCGCCAACCTCGACAGCGTGCGCAAGCTGGGCTTCGACGAGCGCTTCATCCGCATGTGGGAGTTCTACCTCTGCTACTGCGAGGGCGGCTTCCGCGAGCGCATCATCGGCACCGCGCAGCTCGCCTTTGCCAAGCCCGGCTACCGCCCGCCCGAGGGCTGAGCGTCCTCCCCGCCCGCGAGCCGGTAGTCCCAGTGCGGCGCCAGCAGGCCGCGGTAGGGCGCGCGCAGGAAGCGCGGATCGATGAGCAGGGCCGCGCCGCGGTCCGCCTCCCCGCGGATCACGCGGCCGAGGGCCTGGTTCACGCGCTGTAGCGCCGGGTAGAGACAGGCGCAGGCAAAGCCGTCGTGCCCCCGGGCCGCGAACCAGCTCTCGAGGGCGCGGGTGTCGTGGGACAGCTGTGGCAGACCGGGGCCGACCACGACCACGGAACGCAGCTGATCGCCCGGCAGGTCGACGCCCTCGCTGTAGCCGCTGCCCAGCACGCAGAGGCCGAGCACGTCCCGCTCCGTGCCCAGGAGGGCGACCAGGTCCTCCGCCGACGCTTCCCCCGGCGCCGGCTGCACCCAGAGCTGCCGGCCGGCGAGGCCGGCCGCGATGGCTTCGCGGCAGTCGGCGAGGTAGCGATGGGACGGGAAGAACACCAGGCAGTTGCCCGGGTGCTCCGCGGCCCAGGCCAGCAGGCGCGCCACCAGGGCATCGCGGCTCGCCGCGCGCGCGGCGTAGCGGGTATCGATGGCCGGCTCCAGGGTGACCGCCAGCTGCGCTGGCCGGAAGGGTGACGGGCAGCGGTGCCAGACCGCGTCGGGGCGGAAACCGAGACGCTGTCCCATCCATGAAGGCGGCGCCAGCGTGGCGGAAAAGGCGACGCTGGCATGGCCGGCGTCGTGCCGCCCGGCCAGGAGGCGCCCGGGATCGAGGCAGTTCAGCACCAGGGTCGCGGGCTCCCCCGCTTCATCGACGTGCAGGTCGCAGGTGTAATCCTCCCCCCACTCCTCGCCGACCCGCAGGTAGGCCAGGGCATCAAACCACGCGTCCTTGAGCGGGCCGGGCGCCGCAAGCACCTCCGGACGATCGACCAGCAGCGCCGCGGCTGCCGCCACGACATCCTCCAGCGCCCCGGTCACGGAGGCCGGCGGCCGATCGAGCCCGCAAACCCGCCCCCCGGCGGGCAGGTCCACCGGCGCCAGCGCCCCGAGCGCCGCATCGGCGGCGACCAGCGCGCGTCGCAAGCGACCGCGGGCGGCGCGTCCCGCGCGGCGCAGCAGGCCCCGGTCCAGGGACGCGCTGTACATGTCCCGGGCCCGCGCGGGCAGGTTGTGGGCCTCATCGATGAGCAGTGACCAGCGCTCCCCCCGCTCCCGGGCCAGCTGGCCCAGGGTACCGGCGAGGGCAAAGGCATAGTGCTGGTCGGCGACGATCACATCGCACCAGGGCAGCAGGTCCAGGGCGAGCTGGTACGGACAGAGCGCGTGCCGCCGGGCGAGGGCCTCCAGGGCAGGCTGGTCGAGGCGGCGTAGCGCCACGCCCTCGGCACGCGCCGCCGGCAGCTTGTCGTAGTAGCCCCGGGCGTAGGCGCACGCCTCCGGGCGGCAGGCCTTCCCCGGCGAAAAGCAGATGCGCTCCTTGGCAGTCAGCGTGAGCCGCGTGGCCGCGAGACCGCCCTCCTCGAGCCGCGCCAGGGTCTGCTCCGCCGCCCGCCGTCCCGTGTGCCGTGCCGTGCAGAACAGCAGCTTGTCGTGCTTCTCCGTGGCGAGCGCCTTGAGGGCGGGGTAGAGCACCGCCAGGGTCTTGCCGATCCCCGTGGGTGCCTCCAGCAACAGCTGCCCGCCGCGGTCGATGCAGCGGTAGACCAGCTCCGCCGCGCTGCGCTGGCCCGCGCGGAAGTCCCGGTGGGGAAAGGCCAGGGCGGCGATCGTGGCATCGCGCTCCGCCGCCAGGGCGTCGAGGGTGTCCAGCCAGTGAGCGTAGCGGGCGAGGCTCTCCTCGAGGAAGGTCGCGAGCTCGGCGGCCTCGTAGTGCTGTTCCAGGGTGTGCTCCTCGCCGCTGTCCAGCTGGTACCAGGTGAGGCGAACGGTCACCGCCGGGAGGTCCTCCGCCTGCGCCAGCATCGCCGCGTAGAGGCGTCCCTGGGCCAGGTGCTGGCGGCTGTGCGCCGCCGGCATGCGCGCCGGATCCACCCGGCAGGTCTTGATTTCCTCCACCAGGGCGGCGCTGCGGTCCACGCCGTCGGCGCGGCCCCGGAGCAGCAGTGCCCGGCGGCCATCGGTCCAGCGATGGCTGAGGGCGACCTCCGCCTCCCAGGGCGCCGGGCGTCGTGCGGCGAGCTCCCGGTGACCGCGCTGACCATCGGCCGCGGTCGGCGAGGCCTGGAAGCGCTGGTCGATGTCGCCGCTGCGGTGGCAGAAGGCCACCAGTTCGCGGACTGCAACCGGGATCTCAGCCATCGGCCCAGCTCACCTGGAGCACCGAGGCCGGCATGCCCAGGCAAGCAAAATGGTTGAGCCAGCGACGCTGGTGCTCCTGCAGCGCATCGCCGGGCCCCTTCACCTCGTAGAGGGCATAGTCGCCGGGAGCCTCGCCGAGCGCGACGAGGTCCGGGAAACCCCGGCGATTGTCGGCGGGGTCGAAGAGCAGGCGCTCCCAGGTGCCGGCGAGGTGGTCGAAGGGAATGCAGCGGGCGGCGCGATGTACCAGCGCCTCGTCGAGGACGCGCCAGTCCACCCAGTGGCACTGGTAACCGTGGTAGCGCCGCCATGCCGCGGCGAGGAGCGCGGGAAGATCCGCTGCCGCCAGCTCTTCGAGGCGCCGGTCGATGGCGGCGCGGCGGCGCTCGCGGAAGGACGCGCTGAACGCATCGGCAGGGCCCGCCTGGTAGGGATGGTGGAAGGCGCCGGGCACCGGTGCGAACAGCTGCTCCCAGAAGGCGAGGCCGAACAGGCCCGGGAACAGCGTGTTCTCCAGGTAGTACACGGGCCGCCCGTGCCGGGCCTCGAGGGCGGCGGCGCTGTCGCGCTCCACGCTGCCGGTCACCCGCTCCACCGCGAGGCTGGCGACGGCGAAGCGATCCCGGGGCCGGGGCTGGGGCCGGCCGTGGACACGCCGGCGCAGCCGCCGGGCCATGCGCTCCGCCGCGGCGGCCTCCGCCTCGCACCAGGGCGCGGCGAGCATGGCTTCCACCGCCTCCAGGGCCGCCGCGTCCTCGCCGCTGGCCTCGAGCACCCGGGCACGCCGCTCCCGCGCCGGGTGGCGGCCGCTGGCCGCGTAAAGCGCGAGCGCCAGCTCGCCGCCGCCCCGGCGTTCGCAATCGCGCCCGAGGCGATTGAGCAGACGCCACCAGGGCCTCTGCGCCGCCTCCCCGCTGACCTCGAGCGCCAGCGCCGCCTCTGCCAGGGCCGGCAGCACGGCGGCATCGGGCTCCGGGTCCTCGCGCCACTGCCAGTAAAGGTCCGACAGCCCGCCGACGGCCCGCACCGCCTCCAGGCCGGCCCGGTCCGGGAACAGGCGCGTCTCCCGGTCGAGGGCGTAAGGATAGTAGCGGGCCACCCCGAGGTCGCTGAGCACGAAATCGAGGAGACCCTGGCGCCGGTTGCCGAAGAAAAGCAGCTGCAGCACCTCCAGCACTTCCATGGCAAGGGGCGCCACCACGCGTTCCGGCGCCCGCGCCTGCAGCCGTGCCCAGCGGGCATCGTCGTCCTCGCCCAGCGCGGCCACCGCCTCCAGCAGCGGCCCCTTGGCCAGCCGCCCGGCGCCCGGCAGCACCCCGGCGTAGAGGGCGGCTATCTCCGGCCGGGTGAACAGCTGGCCGAGCTGCTCCACGGACAGGGTTTCCGGCTCCACGGCGAGCCCGGCGCCCACGAGCGCATCGACGGCAGGCCCCGGCGGCCCGATCTCCGCGTAGTCGAGGCGGGAAGCACGGAACCAGGGGCCCACGCGGGACAGGAGCCGCAGGTAGAGGCAGCGCGCCGGCGCCGGCAGCGCATCGAAGGCGGCGAGCACGGCCTGCTCGTCATCCGTGAGCAGGTCCGCGTAGCGCAGCTCGACCGCCTCCCGCAGGCGCTGGAAATTGTCGAGGTAGTAACGCGGCGGCAGGGTTGGCGGCGCGGCTTTGGCGGGCTGGGGTTTCAACGCTTCGCTGCCCCGGGGGTCGATCAACCCGCTCATGGTACGCCAGCGGCGCGCCCCTGTCAGAGTCCGCCCGTCACAGACCGCCCGTCACAGACCGCCCGTCACAGACCGCCTGTCGAAGGCCGCCTGTACCGCGCGGTGCTTTTCCGGCATCCTTCGCCCGGTGAGCCGGCGGGAGCCGGGCAAGCCGGCAAGCAACGGGGACAGGCCTTGACCAGTGAACACGCCAACGACCGACTGACCCTGCCGCTGGCCGCAGCGCCGATCGTTTTCCTCGTCGCCCTCCTCGCCTGCTCCGTCTTCCTCTTCGGCTCCGACGCCTCCTACGGCCCGAACCAGATCGCCCTCGTCCTCGCCACCTGCGTCGCGGCCCTGATCGGCTACCGCACGGGGCTCGGCTGGGACGCGGCGCAGGCCGGCATGGTGGACGGCATCGGCGTGGGCCTGGGCCCGACGCTGATCCTCCTCGCCGTCGGCATGCTCATCGGTACCTGGATTCTCGGCGGCACGGTGCCGGCGATGATCTACTACGGCGTGCAGATCCTCGACCCGCGGGTGTTCTACGCAGCGAGTGCGGTGCTCTGCGCCGTCGTCGCCCTGAGCATCGGCAGCTCCTGGACCGTCGCCGGCACCCTGGGCATCGGCCTCATGGGCATTGCCGGCACCTTCGACCTGTCGCCGGCGATCACCGCCGGGGCGATCATCTCCGGCGCGTACTTCGGCGACAAGATGTCGCCCATGTCCGATACCACCAACCTGGCGGCGGCCTCCGGGGGCGTCGACCTCTTCGAGCACATCCGCCACATGGTCTGGACCACGGCCCCCGCCTTCTGCCTGGCACTGGTCATCTTCGCGTTCCTCGGCAGCGGGGACGCGTCGGAGCCGGCGCAGATCGCCCGGCTCACCGACAGCCTGCAGCGGGAGTTCGCCATCGGCCCGCACCTGCTGCTTCCCCTGGTGCTGATGCTCTACCTGGTTTACCGGCGCTTCCCCGCCTATCCGGCCATTGTCCTCTCGGCCCTTGCCGGCGGGCTCGTGGCGCTCCTTTTCCAGCCGGAGCAGGTGCTGCGTCTCGCCGGGGAAACGCCCGGCGGCAGCATCGCCGCCCACGGCAAGGGGCTGTGGATGGCCCTGGCAGACGGCTACCGGTCCGACAGCGGCAACGCCGACCTCGATGCCCTGCTCAGCAAGGGCGGCATGAGCAGCATGCTCAATACCGTCTGGCTGATCCTCTGCGCCCTGGGCTTTGGCGGCGTGCTGGAACGCACCGGCGTACTCAACTACTGGCTCGAGGTCGCCCTGCGCGGCGTGCGCAGCACCGGTTCACTGGTGGCGACCACCGTGGCCACCTGCTTCGCCACCAATGTGCTCGCGGCGGACCAGTTCATCTCCGTCGCCCTGCCCGGGCGCATGTTCCGGCGCGCCTACCTCGCCCGGGGCCTGTCGCCGCTCAATCTTTCGCGCACGCTGGAAGACTCGGCGACCATCACCTCTGCGCTGATCCCCTGGAACACCTGCGGGGCCTACATGAGCGCCACCCTCGGCGTGGCGACGGCAAGCTACGCGCCGTTCGCGTTCTTCAACCTCGCCTGCCCGCTGATCGCCATCGCCTACGGCTTCCTGCACTTTGCCCAGAAGCCCCTCGAGAGCGGGGACGGGCGCCTTCCCGGGGAGGCGTGAACGTGCTCGCCTGGGACCATCCGGCCCCCTTCGTCATCGAGCGCACCGTGGGCGAGAGCGACATCGATGGCCTCGAGCACACCAACAACGCCGTCTACGTGCAGTGGTGCGAGCAGGCGGCCTGGGCGCACACGGAGGCGCTGGGCATGGATCTCGCGGGTTACCGCGCCCTGGACCGGGCCATGGCGGTGATTCACGGGGAGTACGACTACCTCGCCGCCTCCCGCCTCGGCGACCGGGTCGCCATTGCCACCTGGATCACGGGCTGGGACCGGCGCCTGACCATGAGCCGGGTCTTCCAGGTATGCCGGGAAGGGGACGGCGTCACCCTGCTGCGCGGCAGGATGGCCTTCGCCTGCATCGAGATCTCGACCGGCAGGCCCCGGCGCATGCCGGGGGTGTTCCTCGAGGTCTAAGGCCCGGCGATCATCGAGCCCGGGGAGGGCCGTGCCTAGGACTGCCCCCAGGGAAAGGCGAGCACTTCGTCGAGGCTCCCCGCACCGGTAGCCACCATCAACAGGCGATCGAAGCCCAGGGCCACGCCGCTGCAGGCCGGCAGGCCGGCTTCCAGCGCTGCCAGCAGCCGCGCGTCCGGCGCGCGTTCGGCCAGCCCCAGTTGCCGCCGCCGGGCGTTGTCGGCGGCAAAGCGCCGCGCCTGCTCCGCCGGGTCGGCCAGCTCATGGTAGCCGTTGGCCAGCTCGAGGCCGTCGACGTAGAACTCGAAGCGCTCCGCCACGGGTACCGGCCCGCTCTCATCGATGCGGGCCAGCGCCGCCTGGGAAACGGGATAGGCGTGGATGCAGACGACCCCTTCCAGCGCGGGCTCGATCCGGTGGGACAGCAGCAGGTCGAGCCAGCCGTCACGGTCCAGTTCGAGGTCACCGGCAGCCAGCTCCGCCCGGGCGGCGGCCGCCAGGGTCTCCGTGTCGGCACTGTGCGGGTCGAGGCCGAGGTGAGCCTGGAACAGGTCACCATAGGTCACCTTGCGCCAGCCGGTCGGGCCCAGGCAGTGCTCGAGGAGCTCGGCGACCTCGCCCATGAGGGCATGGTGATCGAAACCCGGCCGGTACCACTCGAGCAGCGTGAACTCCGGGTTGTGCCGCCGCCCCGCCTCGCCATCACGAAAGGCCTTGCCAAGCTGGTAGATGGGGCCGCTGCCGGCCGCCAGCAGCCGCTTCATGGCGTACTCGGGCGAGCTCTGAAGGTAGCGCGGGGCAGAGAGCGAGGCCCCGCCCTGCACCACCAGCGGCTCGATGGCGGGGTCAGTCACTCCATGGCGGGCGAGGAGCGGCGTCTCGACCTCGAGAACGCCACGGCGGGAGAAGAAATCGCGCACGGCGGCCAGGAGTTCGGCGCGGCGCGCGAGCGCCGCGGGGCTGGCGGCGGGCCGCCAGTCGTCCATCTCAGGACTTGCTGGCGCGGGCCACGTACTCCCCGGTGCGGGTGTCGACGCGGATCACTTCGCCCTGGGAGATGAACAGGGGCACGCGGACGACCGCGCCGGTGCTCAGCGTCGCCGGCTTGCTGCCGCCCTGTGCCGTATCACCCTTCAGCCCCGGGTCTGTCTCGACGATTTCGAGCTCGACGAAGTTCGGCGCAGCTACCGACAGCGGGGTACCGTTGTAGAGCGTGACCTCCACCGGTTCCTGTTCCTTGAGCCACTGTTTCGCGTCGCCCACGGCGGCCGCGTCGGCCTGGTGCTGTTCGAAGCTCTTCGGCTCCATGAAGTACCAGAACTCGCCGTCCGTATAGAGGTACTCCATGGTCACGTCCATCACATCCGCCCCCTCCAGGGAATCGCCGGACTTGAAGGTGCGCTCCCAGACCCGGCCGGTCTTCAGGTTGCGCAGCTTGACGCGGTTGAAGGCCTGGCCCTTGCCGGGCTTCACGAACTCGTTCTCGAGGATGCTGCAGGGTTCACCGTCGAGCATCACCTTGAGGCCCGAGCGGAATTCATTGGTAGAGTAGTTAGCCATGGATGACCACCTGTACCGGAAAAGCCGCGCATCATAGCGCAGGTGTGCGCTTAAAGTCAGTGACACCTTCACTGACGCATTCAGTCACACCTTCAATGACACCTTCAATGACACCTTCAATGACACCTTCAGTGATACATTGCGCCGGGCGGGCCGCCATGCGATAAACTGCCCACTTCCGATGAGTGCCCCGGGGAGGGTGGCGATCATGCCGGAAAGCAGCACGGGCATCCTCCGTTTGCCGCAGCAGGACCTCGCGTCCTTTGACCTCTTTGAGCTCACGCCGGCGGCCGCCGAGAGCTGGGCAACCCGGCTCCCGGGGGGCAACCCGGCCAAGGGCGCCTCGGCGCTTCGCGACGCCCTGTCCTCGCTGAACCGGGTGTCACTCCCCCCGGCGCGGCGCTTCGAGATCCTCGAGGCCCTGCGCGCGCCGCTCAGGCAGGTCACGGACGCCCTCACCCAGGCTTTCATCTCCGACAGCACAGTGATCTCCGAGCACGCCCAGCAGCGCTCGGAGCTGGCGTCGGACCTCTGCGAGCTCGGCGCGGCGGGCTACGCCCTGGTCGCGGTGGACACCATCCGCAAGCCGGACGCCATCGACGGCCAGAACCCGGCGCGCCTCGCCTGCGAGGCCCTGCAGCGCGCCGTGGCCTTCCGCAGCCAGGAACTGCTCCAGTACTACCTGCTCTACCGCCCCGTGCCGCTCAACCACTGGGCGATGCTGCATCACCTCTACGCCCTGGCGGAGCGCCAGCAGCTGGCCAACCTGCCCGTCACGGACCCGCTCACGGGCGGCGAAGCCACCGTCGCCGGCGAGTACCTGCCCTGCGTCCTGCTCGCCTGCTGCAACAGCAATCAGCTCCGGCAGCAGGATATCCTCACCACCTTCCGCGCCCTCCAGCAGTGGCGAGGCCTCGCCCGCATTGAGGACCCGGCGGTGGGCGAGGGCCTGTTCTTCATCGACCTCGGCAGCGATCGCCCGCCCGGCTACAGCGCGCTGCAGCCGCAGCCCCTCGGTGGCAGCCAGCGCTACCTGAACACGAGGCCGCTGGTCCGGCACCTCGCCGAGCTCCGGGAGCGGAGCGAAGAGGGCGGTTACAGCCTGGACCGGGAGATCCGCCTCGACGGCCACCTGTGCGCGCACCTGGGCCGGGCTCTCGGCGAAATCTCCCAGCGTCACTTCAACCGCCAGCCGGCACGGCACCAGCTCTGGATCGCCACGGGGCTGACTGCGGTGCACTACTACGTCGCCGGCGAACGCGGCCTCGAAAAGGTACTCCACGGCGATGACTACGAGCCACCGGTCACGGAGCAGCTGGCGCAGAACCCCTTCCTGAAGGCCTCCGGGGGCGGCGACCGGTGGCAGCAGGCCAATCCCGAGGAAGACTTCGAGGAACACAGCGACCACAGCGAACGCGACCTGGCCGTGGATGCGGGTTCCCTGGCCGTGCTGGAGCTGGACGGCCCGCCCCGCCGCTACACGGTCTTCACCGTGGAATCCACCAACGTCAGCCCGGGCGGCTACTGCGTTGAGTGGACCGGCCTGCCGGAGGGGATCAGCATCGGCGACGTGGTCTGCCTGCGCGAGCAGCAGCATGGCGAGGGCGACTGGTCCATCGCCGTGATCCGCTGGATCAGCCAGGTGAAGAAGGCGCCGACGCTCCTCGGCCTCGAGCTGCTGAGCCCCCGGGGAACGGCCTACGCCGCCCAGGTACGGCTCCCGGACGGCGGTTACTCGCGACCCATCCGCGTCATCCTCCTGCCGGAGATCGCCCTCGTCGGCCAGCCGCATACGCTGCTCGCCCCGCGGCTGGTGTTCAAGGAGAACCAGAAGATCATCCTCGCCCGCAAGGATGAAACATTCCTGGTCAAGCTCAAGCGGCAGATCGCCTCGACGGCGGCCTTCGGCCAGTTCGATTTCGAGTACCGGCGCCAGCTCGACGAGGACATTGACGGCGGGCACGATGCCCTCGCAGCCAACCAGTTCGAATCAGTCTGGGACGATCTCTGAGACCCAGTGCCGCTCCGGCACGCCGAGCAGGAACAGCACGCAGTCGAGGCCGAAGTGGCTGATGGCCTGCTGCGCCGCGGCCCGCACCACGGGCTTGGCGCGGAAGGCCACGCCGAGACCCGCCTCGCCGAGCATCGGCAGGTCGTTGGCGCCGTCCCCGACCGCCAGCACGTGCGCGGGAGTCAGCCCCTCGCGGGCCGCGAGTTCACGGAGCAGCGCGGCCTTGCGCGCGCCATCGACGATCGGCTCCACGGCCTCGCCGGTGAGCCTCCCGCCCTCCAGCGCCAGCCGGTTCGCGTGCACCTCGTGGATGCCGAGGCGCGCCTGCACAGTGCGGGCGAAGTAATCGAAGCCGCCGGAGAGAATCGCCGTGTGCACGCCGAGGGCGCGCAGCGTCGCCACCAGCTGCCGGGCGCCGGCCACCAGCTCGAGACCCGAGGCGATGCCGTCGAGACAGGCGGCGTCGAGGCCGCGGAGAGTGCCGAGGCGGGCGCGGAAGCTCTCGCGAAAATCGATCTCGCCGCGCATCGTCCGCTCGGTCACCGCACTCACGGCCTCGCGGACGCCGGCCGCCCCGGCGAGCTCGTCGATGACCTCCGCCTCGATGAGCGTGGAATCCATATCGAAGACCGCCAGGCGCCGGTGTCGCCGCAGCAGGCTCTCGGCCTGCAGGCAGATATCCAGGGACCGTTCGGCGGCAAGCGCCAGGGAGGCCTCGCGCAGCGATGGCAGGGACGCCCCGTCACCGGCGAGGGCGACCTCCAGGCAACCCCGCGGCGAACCCGGCAGTGACAGCCACTCGCCGCCAAGTACCCGCCACCCATGGCCGGCGAGGAGTTCCGCAAAGGCGGCCACGGCGTCCCGGCCCAGGGGCCGGCCGACGAGCGTGGCCACGTGGCTCGGCGGCTCTGGCCGTGCGGCAAAAAGGTCCATCAGGGGCGGGGGCAACACGGGTGCAGGTCCTTTCGGGGGGGTGGCGCATTCTAGCCCGGATGGCGCGCCGATTCACGGTGCCTCGCCGCGGCGCGCTATACTGGCGCCGCCGCATCGGGAGGACCGCCACCGCACCGTGAAAGCCCCGCTCCGGAACCTCAGCCTCGGCCTGCAGCTGCCCCTGGCCGCCGCGGCGCTGAGCCTGGCCGTGGCCCTTGCCCTGGTCACGCTCGCCGCCACTTCCAGCCGCTATCTGCTGGAGACACAGCAGGCGGAATACGGCAACGCCCTCGCCCAGCAGATCGCCCGGCGGATCAGCACCGCCCTGGAAAGCGGCGATCTGCTCAGCGTTGCCGCGTCCCTCCAGCGCTTCGTGGAGAGCTCTCCGGCCACGGTGGTGGAAATCTACGATGTCGAGGGCCAGGCGCTCGGCCGCGCAGGGGGGGGCGACCGCCCCGGCGAGGCCCACTACGAGGCGCCGGTGCGCATCGGCCCGGACACCGCCGGCCGGGTGCGCATCGCCCTCGCCACGGACAGCGCGCGCGAGTCCAGGCAGCGCTTCCTGCTCAGCCTCAGCGCCCTGGCCGTCGTCCTCAGCCTGCTCGTCTTCCTGGTGGCCCGCTACGGCGCGGCGCGCCTGGTCGGCCGCATCGCCGCCGCGGCCGGGCGCCTGGCCCTGGACGGGGCGACGCCGCCAGCCGCCGGCACCAGCGAACTCGCGCTGCTGGAGGCGCGGGTCGACGCGCTGCCGCTGGAGCTCCTGCGGCCGCGGGACGCCGGCGCGCCGAGCGGCGAGCACTACCGCACGAATACCGTGCTCTACCTGCATCTCGCGAGCCTGGCCGGCTACGTGAACACGCTCAACGAGCGCAACCTGCACCGCTACACGGACCGGCTGCACCGCATCATCTACGCGTCGGCGGCCTGCTACGGCGGCTCGCTGCAGGTCGCGCGCCCCTTTGGCCTCGCCCTTTGCTTCGCGGAGGGCCAGGGAACCGGGAGCGCGACGCTGCGCGCCGTGGCCTGCGCGGCGCTGATTCGGGAAGTCGCCGGCACGCTGGAGGCCGGCATGTCTCTCTCCCTGGGCATGGGCATGGCCGTGGGCCGGAGCGAACTCGGCCCCGGCGACGCCGCGGACATCTACCCGGGGCTCTACCTGCAGGGGGTGCTCGATGAACTGCGTGATGCCTGCCTGCACGACCGCGAGCACGTGCTGGTGACCGAGGATGCCGCCGCCGACGCGGACGTCTGCGCACGCGCGGAACTGCGCCCGGAGAAGCCGGGCTTCAAGCGCCTCGCCGGCTTCACCGATGTCCAGCAGCTGCTGCTGGAGCGGCAGTCGGCACTGCTTCTCGCCCGGCTCCGGAGCCGGCGGGAGGCCGCTGCCTGAGCCGCGCTCAGCCGCGCTCCAGGCGCTCCACCCGCTGGAAGCCCCGCGGCAGCTTGTTGCCGCGCCGGCCCCGCTCGCCGCGATAGTGCTCCAGCTCCGCGGGCTTCAGGGTCAGGTGACGCTTGCCGGCATGGACGACCAGCGACTCGTCGTCGCCGAGCGCGAGCACGCCGACCACGAACTCTTCCCGGGCCTGCACCCGCGCCGACGGGATAGCGATGATCTTGTTGCCCTTGCCCCGGGCGAGGGCCGGCAGGTCCTCGAGGGAGAACACCAGCAGCCGGCCCTCGTTCGATACCGCGGCGACCCGGGTGGCACCTTCCGGTACCGGTGTCGGAGCCAGCACCCGGGCCCCCTTCGGCAGCGTCAGTACCGCCTTGCCGGCGCGGTTCTTGGCCTGCAGGTCGCCGAGGCGGCCCACGAAACCGTAGCCGGCGTCACTCGCCAGCAGGCAGCGCTGGTCTGCATCGCCCATGAGAAGGCCGTTGAAGACGGCGCCGGACGGCGGGCTGATACGCCCGGTCACCGGTTCGCCCTGGCCCCGGGCCGAGGGCAGGTTGTGGGTGGAAACCGTGTAGGCGCGGCCCGTGGAGTCGAGCAGCACCGCCGGCTGGTTGCTGCGGCCGCGGGCGGCGAGCTTGAAGGCGTCGCCGGACTTGTAGCTGAGCGTCGACGGGGCGATCTCGTGGCCCTTGGCGGCCCGGATCCAGCCCTTTTCCGAGAGGACCACGGTGATCGGGTCGGCACTCATGAGGTCCAGCTCGCTGAAGGCCTGCGCGTCTTCCCGGGCGACGATGGGGGAGCGCCGGTCGTCGCCGTAGCTCTCGGCAACGGCGCGCAGCTCCTTCTTGATCAGGGTCTTCAGGCGCGCGTCCGAGCCGAGGGTTTTCTCCAGCTGGTCACGCTCCTTCTCGAGCTCGTCCTGCTCCGTACGGATCTTCATTTCCTCGAGCCTGGCGAGGTTGCGCAGCTTCAGTTCGAGGATCGCTTCCGCCTGCACGTCGCTCAGGCCGAAGCGCGCCATGAGCGCGGCCTTGGGCTCGTCCTCGGTGCGGATGATGTGTATCACCTCATCGATGTTGAGGTAGGCGATGAGGTAGCCGGCGAGCACATGGAGGCGCTTCTGCACCTTCTCCAGGCGGTGCTCGAGGCGGCGGCGCACCGTGGTGCGGCGGAACTCGAGCCACTCCCTTAGCATCTTCTCGAGATTGCGCACGCCCGGGCGGCCGTCGATGCCGATCACGTTCAGGTTGACGCGGTAGCTGCGCTCGAGGTCCGTGGTGGCGAACAGGTGGCTCATGAGCGCCTCGCAGTCGACGCGGTTCGAGCGCGGCACGATCACCAGGCGCGTGGGGCTCTCGTGGTCCGACTCGTCGCGCAGGTCTGCGACCATGGGCAGCTTGCGCGCCTGCATCTGCTGGGCGATCTGTTCCAGCACCCGGGCCCCGGAGGCCTGGTAGGGCAGCGCGTGGACGACGATATCGCCGTTCTCCCGCTCCCAGACGGCGCGCATGCGCAGGCTGCCACGGCCCGTCTCGTAGATCGTTCGCAGCTCGTCCTCGGGGGTGATGATCTCGGCATCGGTGGGAAAGTCCGGGCCACGAACGCAGGCGCACAGGTCCGCGACGGTGGCCTTCGGATTTTCCAGCAGGTACACGGCGGCATCGACGACTTCGCGCAGGTTGTGCGGCGGGATGTCCGTGGCCATGCCCACGGCGATGCCGGTGGTGCCGTTGAGCAGCACGTTGGGTACCCGGGCCGGGAGGATCGCCGGCTCCCGCAGCGTGCCGTCGAAGTTCGGCACCCAGTCCACCGTGCCCTGGCCCACCTCCTCGAGCAGTACCTCGGCGTAGCGCGCAAGCCGCGACTCGGTGTAGCGCATGGCAGCAAAGGATTTCGGATCGTCCGGCGAGCCCCAGTTGCCCTGGCCGTCCACCAGCGGGTAGCGGTAGCTGAAGTCCTGGGCCATCAGCACCATGGCTTCGTAGGCGGCACTGTCGCCGTGCGGGTGGAACTTGCCGATCACGTCGCCGACCGTACGCGCGGACTTCTTGTACTTGGCGGTCGCCTTGAGCCCGAGTTCGCTCATGGCGTAAACGATGCGCCGCTGCACCGGCTTGAGGCCGTCGCCGACGTGCGGCAGGGCCCGGTCCAGGATCACGTACATGGAGTAGTCGAGGTAGGCTTTCTCGGCGTACTGGCGCAGGGAAACCTGCTCGGTGCCGTCGCCTTCGTTCACTTGCGTGTCAGCCATGCGATTGTCTCGTCACTCGCTCCGGTCGGGGGGTGGATGAATGGTCGGGGGCCGCGGGGCACCGGCGCCGTACTCAGGCGTCCTCGCTGCTTCCCTGCAGGCGCACCACCTGCTCGTTCAGGCTGGCGATGGAGTTTGCCATGTCGGAGAGCAGGGCGTGGATGGTCGCCGGGTTGCTCTTTATCAGGTCCGAGAACTGGTGCGTGGGCACCTTGACGACCGAGCAGGCGCTGCGCGCGCGCACCGTGGCGCTGCGATCGGCGCGGGTGAGCGCGGCCATGGCGCCGAAGATCTCCCCGGAGCCGATGCGGCCGACCAGCACGTCGTCGACGAGAACATCGGCCACGCCCGAGGTCATGTGGTAGACATACTCGGCCCGGTCACCCTGGCGGATGATGATATCGTCCGGCTCGTAGACTTCGAAACCCGGGGTGGTGACAACATCCATGCTGCTGTTGGCGGCGGCGAGGCGCACCATCATGCCCGAGTAGGTGACCAGCAGGCGGGTCCAGAGCTTGGTCGTCGAGGAGCGCGAGAATACCTGGCGCATGAACTCCAGCGCCGGGTAGCTGTGCAGGCTCGCGCCGGCCTCACTGCCATAGTAGACGGCGGCGTCCGGGTCACCGAGACCGGCGATGTCCGGCAGCAGGAGGTCGCCCTCCTCGAGGAGGAAGACCGAGCGGTCGCGGTAGCGTGCCGTGATCGTGCCGCTCTCGACGAGGTAGAACTTGCCGCCGTCGAAGCCGCGGAAATTGCCGCTGCGCGTCGCCGTGACCTCGACCCGGCCCGGGGGCAGGTCGACATCATCGAGGAGGGTCTGGACAAGCTCCCGGAACTGGCGGTTCAGGGCCGTGAAATCATCGGGAAGATCTACACTCGCGAGCATTCACCTGCATCCGGTTGGGAGGCCTGCCCGGGCACCCGGGGAGACGGCTTGGCCCTGCACCGCTGTCTCAGCGCGATCATAGCAAGTTCTCAGCGACCGCGCGATTGCAATTTGCGAAACCCGCGCTGGCGCCGCCCGCCCCGGCGCGCTAGCATGCCCGCCCCCGATGAACGCGAGAAACTGGCAGGGAGCAGGCACGGTGACGGGAAACGAACGCGGGGATGCCTGGGAGGCGCTGCCCTTTCACGCGCTGGGTGTGCAGCGGCTCTACGACATCCTTGCCCTGCGCCAGGCCGTGTTCGTGGTCGAGCAGGATTGCCCCTACCTGGACTGCGACGGCCTGGACGGGGCCGCCTGGCACGTATTCTGCCGGCGCGGCGACACGCTCCTCGCCTACCAGCGCTGCCTCCCGCCCGGGACGCCCTACCGGGAGAGCTCCATCGGACGCATCATCGTCCCCGAGGCGGGGCGCGGCCGGGGCCTCGGCAGGGAACTGGTGCGCCGGGGCATCGCCTTCAACCGCGAGCGCTGGCCCGGCCATGCCATCCGCATCGGCGCCCAGGCGCGCCTGACGGCATTCTACGAGAGCCTGGGCTTCATCATCGACGGTGACAGCTACGACGAGGACGGCATCGAGCACGTGCACATGGTGCTCGCCGTCGGCTGAGCGTAGCCCCTGCCGGTCCGGCAGGAACGCTAGCCGCGCGAGGCGCGCTTGCGCTCGTGCTCCTTGAGAAACTTCTTGCGCAGGCGGATGCTGGCCGGCGTCACCTCCACCAGCTCGTCATCGGCGATGAATTCCAGTGCCTGCTCCAGGCTGTGCTCCACCGCCGGGGTGAGGACCAGCGCCTCGTCCGTGCCGGCGGCGCGGATGTTGGTGAGCTGCTTCGCCTTGGTGGGGTTGACCGTCAGGTCATTGCCGCGGCTGTGCAGGCCGATAATCTGCCCTTCGTAAACCTCCACGTTCGGCTTCACGAAGAGCCGGCCGCGATCCTGCAGGTTGTAGAGCGCGTAGGCGAGGGTCTTGCCGGTCACCATGGAGATGAGCACGCCGTTGTTGCGCTGTGCCAGCATCCCGCTGCGCACCGGGCCGTAATGGTCGAAGACGTGCGTCAGGATACCGCTCCCGGAGGTCAGCGTCAGGAACAGGGAGCGGAAGCCGATAAGGCCGCGGGCGGGCACGATGAACTCGAGGCGCACCCGGCCCTTGCCGTCCGGCACCATGTTCGAGAGCTCCGCCCGGCGCTCGCCGAGGGCCTCCATGACCGCCCCCTGGTGCGCCTCTTCGCAGTCGACCAGGAGCTGCTCGTAGGGCTCGCAGAGCTCGCCGTCGATCTCCCGCTGGATCACCTCCGGCCGCGACACGCCGAGTTCGTAGCCTTCCCTGCGCATGGTCTCGATCAGTACCGACAGGTGGAGCTCACCGCGGCCCGACACGATGAAGCGGTCCGGGCTGTCGCCCGGTTCCACCCGCAGCGCCACGTTGTGGATCAGCTCGCGCTCGAGGCGCTCGGCGAGGTTGCGGGAGGTGACGTACTTGCCCTCCTTGCCGGCGAAGGGCGAGTCGTTGACCTGGAAAGTCATGCTCACCGTGGGCTCGTCCACCGTCAGCGGCGGCAGGGCCTCGACAGCTGCCGGATCGCAGAGCGTATCGGAGATGTTGAGGCCGTCGATACCCGTCACGCAGACGATGTCGCCGGCGCTGGCCTCGGCCACCTCGACGCGCTCGAGACCCAGGTAACCCATGACCTGCAGCACGCGCCCGTTGCGCTGGCCGCCCTCGCTGTCGACCACGGCGACCTGCGCGTTCGGCGCAAGCCGGCCGCGGGTGATGCGGCCGACGCCGATGACCCCGACGTAGCTGTTGTAGTCCAGCGCGCTCACCTGCAGCTGCAGCGGGCCGCGCTCGTCCACCTTCGGCGCCGGCACCTCGCGGATGATGGCATCGAAGAGCGGCGTCATGTCGCCGGCCATGGCCTCGTGGTCGAGGCCGGCGATGCCCTGGATGGCCGAGGCGAACACAATCGGGAAATCGAGCTGTTCTTCCGTCGCGCCGAGGTTGTCGAACAGATCGAAGACCTGGTCCACCACCCAGTCGGGGCGCGCGCCGGGGCGGTCGACCTTGTTCACCACGACGATGGGGCGAAGGCCGCGGGCGAAGGCCTTCGCGGTGACGAAACGGGTCTGCGGCATGGGTCCGTCCACCGCGTCCACCAGCAGCAGCACCGAGTCCACCATGGACAGCACGCGCTCCACCTCGCCGCCGAAATCGGCGTGCCCGGGCGTATCCACGATGTTGATGCGGTAATCGCCGTAGCGGATCGCCGTGTTCTTGGCGAGGATCGTGATCCCGCGCTCGCGCTCCTGGTCGTTGGAATCCATGATCCGCTCCGCGCCGGCGCTGCGCCGGTCGAGGGTACCCGATTGCTGCAGCAGGCAGTCGACGAGCGTGGTCTTGCCATGGTCGACGTGGGCGATGATGGCGATGTTGCGCAGGGACTCGATCACGGGATTCTCCGCAGGCCGCGATGCGGCGAAAAAGGCGCAGGATTATACCTGACGCGGCGCCGGCCACCAGCCTGCTTGCAGGCACTCCGGGAGCAATGCACTATCTAGGTGCCCTCTTGCACCAACAAAGGGCGCAGGCTTCCCCGATTGCCGCCGGGTGGAAAAAAAGCCTATTTGATTCAATGGCCTGTAGCCGGGCCCGGCTGGCACAGGACTTGCAATTCCGCGAGGCACCAGAACTGACGCGGTGCGCCCTTTGCGGTGCGTGGCGCCGACAGCTCGCAAGAAACGGGTCCGAGGACCCGATGACATTCCCAACGGAGGACTGACCATGTCAGAGAAGACCCTGGAACTGATCAAGGAAAGCGAAGCGAAGTGGGTCGACCTGCGCTTCACGGACAGCAAGGGCAAGGAGCAGCACGTCACCATCCCGGCCACGGAAGTGGACGAGGATTTCTTCGAAGAGGGCAAGATGTTCGACGGCTCCTCCATCGCGGGCTGGAAGGGCATCAACGAGTCGGACATGATCCTCATGCCAGACGACTCCAGTTCCGTCGCCGACCCCTTCACCGACGATCCCACGGTCAACCTCCGCTGTGACATCGTCGAGCCCTCCACCATGCAGGGCTACGAGCGCGACCCGCGTTCCGTCGCCCACCGCGCCGAGGAGTACCTCAAGTCCACGGGCATCGGCGACACCGCCTTCTTCGGCCCGGAGCCGGAGTTCTTCGTCTTCGACGACATCAAGTGGCACTCGGACATGTCGGGCGCCGGCTACACGATCCACTCCGAGGAAGCGGCCTGGGTTTCGAGCCACAAGTTCGAGGAGGGCAACATCGGCCACCGTCCGCGCGTGAAGGGCGGCTATTTCCCCGTTCCCCCGGTCGACTCCCTGCACGACATCCGCGCCGCCATGTGCGACGCCATGGAGCAGATGGGCCTCCCCGTCGAGGTACACCACCACGAAGTGGGCACCGCCGGCCAGTGCGAGATCGGCGTCAAGTTCAACACGCTGGTGCGCAAGGCGGACGAGGTACAGATCCTCAAGTACTGCGTACTCAATGTCGCCCACGCCTACGGCAAGACGGCCACCTTCATGCCCAAGCCGCTGGTCGGTGACAACGGCTCCGGCATGCACGTCCACCAGTCGATCAGCAAGGATGGCGAGAATGTCTTCGCCGGCGACGGCTACGCGGGCCTCTCGGAAACGGCGCTCTACTACATCGGCGGCATCATCAAGCACGCCCGCGCCCTCAACGCCTTCACCAACGCCGCCACGAATTCCTACAAGCGCCTGGTGCCGGGCTTCGAAGCGCCGGTCATGCTCGCCTACTCGGCGCGCAACCGCTCCGCCTCGATCCGCATCCCCTACGAGCCGAGCCCCAAGGGCAAGCGCATCGAGGTCCGCTTCCCGGACCCGACGGCCAACCCCTACCTGGCCTTCAGCGCCATGCTCATGGCCGGAATCGACGGCATCCAGAACAAGATCCACCCCGGCGACGCCGCGGACAAGGATCTCTACGACCTGCCCCCGGAGGAGGGCAAGGCGATCCCGACGGTGGCCTCCAGCCTCGAGATGGCCCTGGACGCCCTCGACGCGGACCGCGCCTTCCTCACCGCCGGCGGCGTCTTCACGGACGACATGATCGACGGCTACATGGAGCTCAAGCGCGAGGACATCGAGCGCCTGAACATGACCACCCACCCGGTGGAGTTCGACCTCTACTACTCCGTGTAAGCTTCTACCCGGCTCACATTTCCGGCCCGCAATTGCGGGCCTTTTTTTTGGTTTCGCGCAAGGCTCCGAAACCGTTGATGAAGCGAACCGGCAGCCTTGCAAAGCCGGGACGCACAGCGACATTGGCTTCTCGAAGCATCCCGGGGCGGCTGCTGGCTAAGGCCCCCAGTCGCTCCCCGATACACGCTTTGTGGGGGCCTTAGCCAGCAGCCGCCCCTACCGCCTGGCAAACCCACCGCGTCGGAAGTACGCGAGGCGGAAGGGGCAAGCGCGGGATACGTCTCTCACAAAGCGTGTAACGGGGAGCGACTGAGCGACGTATCCCGCGCTCGCCCCGGAAAGGAGCGGTGTCCCTTTCCCGCCCGCCCCTGGCACATGTCCGGAGAAGGCCGTAAACAGCACCTTGGCGCTACCACAGCAAAAAGGCACATAATGAATACACGCCAGCCGCCGGAGGTGACCATGGGCAAGCTTGTCGCCGTTTTGGGTCTTGTTATCGCGTGTGTCGTTTCCGGGTCCGCCCTGGCACAAAAGATCTACCGCACCGTGGACGAACACGGCAACGTCGTCTTCAGCGACCAGCCGCCGGCTCCCGGCCAGGAGGGCGAGGAAGTCGAACTCGGGGACCTGAACACCGCGCCGCCGCCCGAACCGCTGCCGCGGCCCGCGCCCGGGCGGCAAGCACCCGAGCCGGCGCCCGCGCCGACGGTCACCATCACCTCACCGCCGGACGAGACCACTATCGCCATGGGGCCCGGGAATTTCAGCGTGAGCGGGCGTGCGGAGCCGCCGCTGGGCCCCGGGGAGCGGTTGCAGCTGCTCATGGATGGTGAGGCCGTCGGGGCGCCCCAGGCGGGCGCGAGCTGGGGCCTGCAGGGTGTGCTTCGCGGGCCGCACGACCTGGTTATCCGGCGCGTGAGCAGCAGCGGCGAGACCATTGCCGAGTCCGACCCCGTCCGCGTCTACGTGCTGCGCCCCTCGGTGCGCTGACTCCCCCTCTCCCTCCGGCCCGCGCTGGTCGAACCGGCACACATGCACCATACTGGTGCATGGCGGGTGCAGGTATTGGCGGGGCGGCCGAAGCCGGTGGCCACTTTGGCGCAGAGATTCCACGCCACAGGCCATGTGTGAGCACTTGCACTGGTTTGAACGCAGGATTTTATAGTCACCAGCCCCCGCGTATGGTCAATGCCCCGTTGTGGCTCCAATCTTGCTTTGTCGGGAGGCAGCGACGCGAAGGGCGCTGGAAAACAGGGCAGGCATGCTGGAAGCGGACGTTCTCGACAATATCAGCACGGGGGTGCTCTGCCTCGACGAGGCACTCCGCGTCTGCTATCTGAACCCGGCGGCGGAGGCGCAGCTGGCGATTTCCACGGCGCGCGTCTGCGGCCTCCATGCGCGGCACATCGATTCGCTGCCGCCCGCGTGGCTCGGCAACCTCGAGCAGGCGCTGCGGGAGCAACACCCGATCGTGCGCCGCGGGGTGGAACTGGTGCTGCCGACCGGTGGCTCCGGGCAGGTCGACCTGGTGATAACGCCACTGCACGATGAGGGACCGGTGGCACTCGTGGTGGAGGTGCAGGCGGTGGACCGGCTGCAGCGCATCAGCCGCGAGGAGAGCCTGCTCAACGCCCAGGAGGCGACCCACTCTCTGGTCCGGGGCCTCGCCCACGAGATCAAGAACCCCCTCGGCGGCGTGCGCGGCGCGGCGCAGCTGCTTGCCCGCGCGCTGCCGGAGGGTGAGCTAGGGGAGTACACGGAGATCATCATCCGCGAGGCGGACCGGCTCCGCGACCTCGTCGACCGGCTGCTGGGCCCGAAGGTGCAGCCGCAGCTGGAGCCCCTCAACGTGCACGAAGTGCTGGAACACGTCTGCCGGCTCGTACGGGCGGAGGCCGGGGCGGCACTGACGCTGACCCGCGACTACGACCCGAGCCTGCCCGACATCCTCGGCGACCGGGTCCAGCTCGTCCAGGCGGTGCTCAACATCGCCCGCAATGCGCTCCAGGCCACGAGCGGACAGGATCTGCGGGCGCTTGCGATCATTACCCGCTCCCAGCGCCAGTTCACGATCGGCAACCGCCGGCACCGGCTGGTCTGCCGCGTCGACATCGTCGACAACGGGCCGGGCATTCCCGAGGAGCTGCGCCACTCCCTGTTCGTGCCCATGATCAGCGGCCGCGCCGACGGCTCCGGCCTCGGGCTGGCCATCTCCCAGTCCATCGTCAATCGCCACGGCGGCCTGCTGACCTGCGACAGCAAGCCCGGCGAGACCCGCTTCAGCCTCTATCTACCGCTGGAAGAATCCTATGCCCAAGCCTCCTAAAGTCTGGGTTGTCGACGACGACCAATCGATCCGCTGGGTGCTGGAACGCGCCCTCGGCCAGGCCGGCATCGAGAGCGAGTGTTTTTCGAATGGCGACCGCATGCTCCGCCGCCTCGGCGACGAGCAGCCGGACGCCGTGATCAGTGACATCCGCATGCCGGGCACCGACGGCCTCGAGCTTCTCGAGCGGCTGACGGCCAGCCACCCGCGGCTGCCGGTGATCATCACCACGGCCCACTCGGACCTCGACAGCGCCGTGGCCTCCTACCAGCAGGGCGCCTTCGAATACCTGCCCAAGCCTTTCGATATCGACGAGGTGGTAGCGGTGACGGAGCGGGCCCTGGCCCACGCCCGGGAGCACCTGGCCCCGGCGGACACCCCCGGGGACCTGGCACCGGGCTCGGAAATCATCGGCGAGGCCCCGGCCATGCAGGAGGTCTTCCGTGCCATCGGCCGCCTCGCCCACAGCAATATCACCGTGCTCATCAACGGCGAGTCCGGCACCGGCAAGGAGCTGGTCGCGCGGGCGCTGCACCGGCACAGCCCTCGGGCCAGCCAGCCCTTCATCGCCCTGAACATGGCCGCCATCCCCCGGGACCTCATGGAATCCGAGCTGTTCGGCCACGAAAAAGGGGCCTTCACCGGGGCGAGCGGGCGCCGCGAGGGACGCTTCGAGCAGGCCGACGGCGGCACCCTGTTCCTCGACGAGATCGGCGACATGCCGGCGGAGACCCAGACGCGCCTCCTGCGGGTGCTCGCCGACGGCGAATTCTACCGCGTGGGCGGGCACACCCCGGTGCGGGTCGATGTGCGCATCATCGCCGCTACCCACCAGGATCTCGAGGAGCGGGTGAACCGCGGCGAGTTCCGCGAGGACCTGTTCCACCGCCTTAACGTGATCCGCATCCACCTGCCGCGGCTGGCCGAGCGGCGGGAGGACATCCCGAAGCTGATGGAGTTCTTCTTTGCCCGGGCCGCCCGGGAGCTGGGGGGCGAGACCAAGGTGCTGCTCCCGGAGACGGAGCGGTTCCTGGCCGGGCTCGACTGGCCCGGGAACGTACGCCAGCTCGAGAACACCTGCCGCTGGATCACGGTCATGGCGTCGGGGCGGGAAGTACACCTGTCGGACCTGCCGCCGGAACTCGGCCGACGGGAAGCCATGGCTCCGACAGGCGAAGGCACGGACTGGCGGGACCTGCTGTCGCAATGGGCGAACAACGAGCTCGTGCAGGGCAAGCAGCACATCCTCCGCGCCGCCGTCCCCGCCTTCGAGCGCACGCTCATCGAGGTGGCCCTGCAGCACACGCAGGGCCGCAAGCGGGATGCCGCCGAGCTACTCGGCTGGGGCCGGAACACACTGACCCGCAAGATGAAGGAGCTGGACCTGTAGGCGGGGCGGGCCCGCCGCCCGGGCTCAGGCCCCGGCCGGTGCCTCGCCGTTGCCCTGGGCCGCGCCCTGCTGGCCTTCGGCCTGGGAGCGAGCCATCGCCTGCTGGTAGAGCGCCTCGAAGTTCACCGGGGCGAGCATGAGCGCCGGGAAACCACCCTTGACCACGAGCCCGTCGATGGCCTCGCGCGCGTAGGGGAAGAGGATGTTCGGCGCGGCGGTGCCGAGCACCATGCGCAGCTGCTCCGTCTCGAAGCCCGTGATGTAGAAGATGCCGGCCTGCTGGACTTCGACGAGGAACGCCGTCTCTTCCTCGACCTTCGAGGTGACCGTGATGGTCAGCACGACCTCGAAGTTGCCGTTCTCGTCGATGGCGTTGCTCTTCGTATTGAGGTCGATATTGACCTTCGGCTGGTAGGACTGGCGGAAGACCTCCGGGGTCGCGGGGGACTCGAAGGAGACATCCTTGCAATAGATGCGCTGCAGCGAGAACTGCTGTTGCGGGGCGTCCTGTTGTGCTGCTGCCTGCTCGTCGGCCATGGCTTGCTTTCTCCGTGCGGATGGTTCTGTCTGTCAGGGGGACGCGGACAGGCCGAGAAGCGCATCGAGGCGCCCCTCGCGGTCCAGCGCCGCGAGTTCATCAAAGCCGCCCACGTGCCGGTCGCCAACCCAGATCTGCGGCACCGTGTGGCGGCCGGCTTTCTCCGTCATTTTCGCACGCAGGGCGGCGTCGCCGTCCACGGCGATCTCCTCGAAGGCCACCCCCTTGCCCTTGAGCAGCCGCCGCGCGGCGATGCAGAAGGGGCAGAAGCGGGTGCTGTAGACGGTGACGGGAACGGCCACGGCGCGGCTACTTTTTCGCCACCGTGGGCAGTTGCAGGTTGCTCCACTCGAGCATGCCGCCGGCCATCTTGTACACTTTGCCGAAGCCGTCGCCGCGCAGCTGCTTGGCGGCAGCCCCGGCCTGCTGGCCCATCTTGCAGACCAGGATGATCGGCCGGTCCCGGTAGGCCTCGAGCTCGCCCTTGCGGTCCGCGAGCTTCGCCATCGGGATATGCACGGCATCGACGATGTGCCCCTGCTTGTAGTCGCCGCCATCGCGCAGGTCGAGGAAAATACCGTCCTCGGCATTCACCAGGTCGATGGCCTGCTGCGGGCTCAGCGCGGGGCCCGCCTTGCGGGTCTCGTGGAACAGCAGCATGCCGATCGCCACGAGCAGCGCGGCGACCAGGATCCATTGCTGGAGCAGGAACTCTAGGAAGAGGGCCATGGAGCGGTTTCCGGGTCCGTATTGCGCCCGGCGTTACGCCGGGCCTCGGCAAGAAGGCGCGAAGTATACCCGTTATGCTTGCCGGAGGCACGCCCCGGCGGGCCTTCCGCCACCGCCGCCCGGCCGGGAGCCCTGCGCCGACCGTCGGCGGTGAAGGGGCCGCGCCTCCCACAGGTGCCAGGGCAGCGGTTACAATAGCGCGCTTTCTCACTCGCACTGCGGCGGGCGCACTCGCCACCCGCCGGACCTGGCCGGCAGCAAAGGGAGCAGGCATGACTGACGCCAGCAGAGTACCCACCGTCCTCATCATCCTGGACGGCTGGGGCTACCGGGAAGAAACCCGAGACAACGCCATCGCCAACGCCCACACCCCGGTCTGGGACCGGCTCTGGGCCGGGGCCCCGCACACGCTCATCTCCGGCTCGGGCCTCGATGTCGGCCTGCCCGAAGGGCAGATGGGCAATTCCGAAGTAGGCCACATGAGCCTCGGCAGCGGCCGCATCATCTACCAGAACATCACCCGCATCGACCAGGCCATTGCCGACGGCAGTTTCGACGAGAACCCCGTGTACACGGAGGCCATCGATGCCGCGGTGACCCGCGGTGGCGCGGTGCACGTGATGGGGCTGCTGTCGCCGGGGGGTGTGCACAGCCACGAGCGGCAGCTGTTCGCGGCGCTGCGCCTGGCCGCGGCCCGCGGCGCGAAACAGGTCTTCCTGCACGCTTTCCTCGACGGCCGCGACACGCCGCCGCGCAGCGCGCAGGCTTCTCTCGAGAAAGCCGAGGCCGTGTTCGAGGAGCTCGGCGTCGGGCGCATCGCCAGCCTCTGCGGCCGCTACTACGCGATGGACCGGGACCAGCGCTGGGACCGGGTGGAAAAGGCCTACAACCTGCTCACCGAGGGGGATGCGGACCACCGCGCGACGAGCGCCGCGGAGGGTCTCGCCGCGGCCTACGAGCGCGACGAGAGCGACGAGTTCGTCGCGCCGACGGTCATCACCGACGCCGGTGGCAGTGCCGTGCGCATCGAGGACGGCGACACCGTGCTGTTCATGAATTTCCGCGCCGACCGCGCCCGGCAGCTCACCCGGGCGCTCACGGACCCGGCCTTCGACGGTTTCCAGCGCCGGGTGCAGCCCCGGCTCGCGGGCTTCGTGCAGACCACGGAGTACGCGGCCGACATCAACGCCCCCTGTGCCTTCCCGCCGGAGGCCCCGCGCAACGGCCTCGGCGAATACCTCGCCGCCACCGGCCGCACGCAGCTGCGTATCGCGGAGACCGAGAAGTACGCCCACGTGACCTTCTTCTTCAGTGGCGGACGCGAGGACGAGTATGACGGGGAGACCCGCATCCTCGTGCCCTCTCCGGATGTCGCCACCTACGATCTCAAGCCGGAGATGAGCGCCCCGGAGGTCACCGACAAGCTCGTCGAGGCTATCGGCAGCGGCGCCTACGACCTCATCGTCTGCAATTACGCCAACGGCGATATGGTCGGCCATACCGGCAGCTACGAGGCCGCGGTGGCCGCCGTGGAGGCCCTCGACGCCTGCCTGGGGCGCGTCGAGGCGGCGGTACTCGAAGCCGGTGGCCGCGCCCTGATCACCGCCGACCACGGCAACTGCGAGCAGATGCTCGACTACGAGTCCGGGCAGCGGCACACGCAGCACACCACGGACCTCGTGCCCCTGGTCTACATCGGCCGCGAGCCCGCGACCCTCGACCCGGCCGGCGGCATCCTCGCCGACGTCGCGCCAACGCTGCTGGCCCTCATGGGCATGCCCCGGCCCCCCGAGATGACCGGCCACAGCCTCCTCGCGGATCGCTGAGCACCGTGGCCCGCTGGCGCCGTGCAGGGCGCGGGCTCGCGGGGCTGGTCCGGGCCGCCGCCCTGGCCGCCGGCCTTCCCCTTGCCGCCGCTCTCGTCCCCGCCCTGGCGCCGGTGGCCGCCAACGCGGACGCGGTGCAGGACGAGCGCGCGACGCGCGCGAAGCTCGAGGCCCTGAACCGTGCCATCGAGAAGATCGAGACGGAGCAGCGCCGCGACGAGGCGGCCCGGGATACGCTGCAGGCGGAGCTTCGCGCGGCGGAGACGGACCTCGCCCGCCTCACCGCGCGGGTGAATACGATCGAGGGCCGCATCGACGCCCTCGTTGCGCGTCTTGCGGAACTCGCCGCGGAACAGGACTCCCTCGCCGCCCGCCGGGACAGCCAGCGGGCCCGTGTCGCCGAGGAGCTGCGCCGGGCCTGGGCCAGCGGCAGCGACAGCAGCCTCAAGCTCCTGCTGAACCAGGAAGACCCGGTCGCCCTTGCCCGGGTGCTTGCCTACTATCGCTACATCGCCGCCGCGCGCAGCGAGGCCCTGGCCGGCTTCCGCGCGACCCTGGCGGAACTCGCGGCTGTCGAGGCGAGCGCGGCCGCCCGGCGCGACGAACTGGACGCCGAGCGCGAGGCCCTGATCGCGCGGCAGCAGGAACTGGCGGCGGCGCGCGACCGGCGCCGGCAGGCGGTAGCGGCCCTGGCCGCCAGCATTGCCGAGCGCGACAGCGAGCTCGCCCGCCTGGCCCGCGATGCCGAGGCGCTGGAAGAGGTCCTCGGCGAGATCGAGGCGGCGATCCGCGACCTCGCCATCCCGGCGAACTACCAGCCCTTCACGGCGGCGCGGGGCAGCATGCCCTGGCCCGCGGCCGGTCAGCATGCGAACCGCTACGGCAGGCCGCGGAACCAGGGCAAGATGCGCTGGCGCGGCGTCACCATCAACGCCGCGGCCGGCAGCACCGTGACGGCCATCCACCACGGGCGGGTGGTCTACGCGGACTGGCTGCGCGGCTCCGGCCTGCTGCTGGTGCTGGACCACGGTGAGGGCTACATGAGCCTCTACGCGCACAACCAGAGCCTGCTCAAGGACGTGGGCGACTGGGTGACCGCCGGCACGCCCATCGCCACCGTCGGCGCGAGCGGCGGCCGGGAGCGGGCCGCGCTCTACTTCGAGATCCGGCACGACGGCAAACCGGTCGATCCGGCCCGCTGGTGCCGGGGCTGACCGGGGGCTCAAGCCTGGGACCAGCCGCGGCACCAGCCTTGGAAAAGGGAGGCCCTTGGCCGGGGCGCGCGGGATTGCGCTACACTTCCCTGCCTGTCTCTGAGCTCGCGGGTGCTGCCCGCCGGGCTCGGCCAACCCCACAGCCATAAAGGCACGCACCATGCCCCTCGAGCCACGACAGCTGCTGCGCCGCCACGCCCGCGCCGGCGCCCTCGCCACGGCCCTCCTCGCCGGCACGGCACAGGGCGCCATGGAAGCGGATGAGGGCCGGCTGGCTTTCGACGAGCTGCGCACCTTCGCCGATGTCTTCAGCCAGATCCGCCAGGGCTACGTCGAGGAGATCGACGACAGCACCCTCCTCGAGTATGCCATCGAGGGCATGCTCACCGGGCTGGACCCGCACTCGGTCTACCTCACCCGCGACGCCTTCGAGGATCTGCAGACCACCACCAGCGGCGAGTTCTCCGGGCTCGGCCTCGAGGTGGGCATGGACAACGGCCTGATACGGGTCATCGCCCCCATCGACGGCTCACCGGCCGCGGAGGCAGGCATGCAGCCGGGCGACATCATCCTCAAGCTGGACAACCAGCCCGTGAAGGGCATGAGCCTCGGCGACGCCGTGGCGAAGATGCGCGGCCCCAAGGGCAGCGAGATCGAACTCACCATCGGCCGCGCCGGCCAGGGCCGCCCCTTCGCGGTGACCCTGGTACGCGACGTCATCAAGGTTGCCAGTGTCCGCGAACGCTGGCTCGAACCGGGCTTCGGCTATATCCGCATCTCGCAATTCCAGAAGAGCACCGGCGATGATGTCGGCGCCGCCCTGGAGCGGTTGCAGGAAGAGCAAACCCTCAAGGGCCTCGTGCTGGACCTGCGCAACAACCCCGGCGGCGTGCTCGGCGCCAGCGTCGACGTCGCCGGCCTGTTCCTGCCCGGGGGGCAGGTGGTGTACACGGAGGGCCGGCTGGCCAACGCCGCCCAGAGCTATGACGCGACGCCGGAGGATGCCAGCGGCGGGGTGCCGCTGATCGTGCTCATCAACGGCGGCTCCGCAAGCGCCTCGGAAATCGTCGCCGGCGCCCTGCAGGACCACGGCCGCGCGATCATCATGGGCACCGGCAGCTTCGGCAAGGGCTCGGTGCAGACCGTGCTGCCGATCTCCGAGGATCGCGCCGTCAAGCTGACCACGGCGCTGTACTTTACGCCCAACGGCCGCTCGATCCAGGCCGCCGGCATCGCCCCCGATATCGTGGTGGAGCGGGCGCGGCTGGAGGCCCTGTCGGAAGAGGGCCGCATCAGCGAGGCGGATCTCGTCGGCCACCTCGATAACGGCAACGGCGACAACGGCGGCGCCGGGGCGAAAGCCTCCGGCGCAAGCGCCCTTCTCGCCACCGACAACCAGCTCTACGAGGCGCTGACCCTGCTCAAGGGTGTGAGCATCCTCGGCATGCGCGGGGCGCCGGCACCCGCCGCCAGCGTCGCGGCCAAGGAACCGGCAGCCGAGTAGGCGGCGTTCAGCCGCGCCCGCCGCGCCGACGCCAGCCGGAGAAGGGCGCCAGCGCTTCCCGGAACGGCTCCAGGGGCGCCGGGTTGTAGGGGCCGAGGCGCACCGGCAGCAACCCCAGGTAATGGAACCCGTCGGGCCGGGGCGCGATAGTCAGCGCGCGGAAGCGCACCCCGGCCTTTGCGGCCTCCGTCGCCGCGGCCGCAAAGGCCGGGTCGTGCAGCCGGCTCGGACGCAGGAAGCGGGCATCCTCCCGCTGCACCGTGAACAGCACCGTCGCCTTGTCTCCCGCCGCCACCACCGCTGCCAGTTCCCGCAGGTGCCCCGCGGCGCGGACGCTGACGCTGTCCGGGAAATAGGCGCCGCCGTCCGGGTAGACGAGGTGGCAGTTCTTCACCTCCACGTAATGCCGGACCGGGTCCGCGCGGCTGCCCTGCTCCAGCAGCAGGTCGATGCGCGAGTTCTCGCCGTAGCGCACCTCCCGGGCGAGGCTGCGGAAGCGCTTGAGGCCGGGCACGCAGCCTTCGCGGACGAGAATCTCCGCAAGGCGGTTGGGCACCACAGTGTTCGCGCCGACATAGCGGCCGTCGATCTCCAGCAGTTCCAGCGTGTAGCGCAGCTTGCGCTTGCTCTCGGGCGGCACCGCAGAAACCCAGGCCCGGGCCCCCGGGTGCACCAGCCCCTCCATGCGGCCCGGGTTGACGCAGTGGGCGTCTACGACCTCGCCGTCCAGCTCGACGCTGGCGATGAAACGGTCGTAGCGGGCGAGAAAGCGGCAGGGCAGGAGCGGCCGCTCGTGGGGGATCACCAGGCTGCCGGCGGCGCAGGCCGCCATCGTTACCGCCGGACCTCGATGCCCCGGCCGGCCATGTGCGCCTTGGCCTCGGCGATGCTGTACTCACCGAAGTGGAAGATACTGGCGGCGAGCACCGCGTCGGCGCCGCCCTCGAGCACGCCTTCGGCGAGGTGCTCGAGGTTGCCGACACCGCCGGAGGCGATCACCGGCACCGGGACCGCGTCGCTCACGGCCCGGGTCAGGGCGAGGTCGAAGCCGTCGCGGGTTCCATCCCGGTCCATGCTGGTAAGCAGGATCTCGCCGGCACCGAGCTCGGCCATGCGCCGGGCCCAGGCGACGGCGTCGATGCCCGTGGGCCGGCGGCCGCCGTGGGTGAAGATCTCCCAGCGCGGCGCGCCGCCCCGGTCCTGCACCCGCTTGGCATCGATGGCGACCACGATGCACTGGGCGCCGAAGCGGGCCGAGGCCTCGGCGACCAGTTGGGGTTCGCGGATCGCGGCGGTATTGATGCTCACCTTGTCGGCCCCGGCATTGAGCATGGTGCGGATGTCCGCCAGGGAGCGGATGCCGCCGCCGACGGTCAGCGGGATGAATACTTCCCGGGCGATGGCCTCCACCGTGTGCACGGTGGTTTCCCGCGCCTCGTGGCTGGCGGTGATGTCGAGGAAGGTGATCTCGTCAGCGCCCGCCTCGTTGTAGCGGCGGGCGATCTCCACCGGGTCGCCGGCATCGCGGATATCGACGAAGTTCACGCCCTTCACCACGCGGCCATTTTCGACGTCGAGGCAGGGAATGATGCGCCGCGCGAGGCCCATCAGGCGTCACCATCGCAGAGGCGCTGGGCCTCGGCCACGTCCAGCGTGCCCTCGTAGATGGCGCGGCCGGTAATGGCACCGATGATGCCCTCGCCGGCCACGGCATGGAGGGCGCGGATGTCGGCGAGGTCCGTGATGCCGCCGGAGGCGATCACCGGGATGCTCGAGGCCCGGGCCATGGCGACCGTGGCCTCCACGTTCACGCCCTGCATCATGCCGTCCCGGGCGATATCCGTGTAGACGATGGCGGACACGCCATCGGCCTCGAAACGGCGGGCCAGCGCCGTGGCCTGCACATCGCTGACCTCCGCCCAGCCGTCGATGGCGACGCGGCCATCGCGGGCATCGAGGCCGACAATGACCTTTCCCGGGAAGGCGCGGCAGGCCTCGGCGACGAAGGCCGGCTGCTTGACCGCCTGCGTGCCGATGATCACGTAGCTCACCCCGGCCCGCAGGTAATGCTCGATGGTTGCGAGGTCGCGGATGCCGCCGCCGATCTGCACCGGCAGCTCCGGGTACGCGGCCGCGATGGCCTCGACCACCGCGCCGTTCACCGGCTCGCCGGCGAAGGCCCCGTTCAGGTCCACCAGGTGCAGGCGCCGGCAGCCGGCATCGACCCAGCGCCGGGCCATGGCGACCGGGTCGTCAGAGAACACCGTGCTGTCGTCCATGGCGCCCTGGCGCAGGCGCACGCACTGGCCGTCCTTGAGATCGATGGCGGGGATGATCAGCATGAGCCGTCCCAGGTGAGGAAGTTGCGGAGGAGCGTGAGGCCCGCGGTGTGGCTTTTCTCCGGGTGGAACTGCACGGCGAAGAGGTTGTCGCGGGCGAGGGCGGCATCGATGGTAACGCCGTAATCGACGCTGCCGGCGACGAGGCCGCGGTCCGCCGCATGGACGTAGTAACTGTGCACGAAGTAGAAGCGCGCGCCGTCGTCGATGCCCGCCCAGAGCGGGTGCGGGCGGGTCTGGCGGACCTCGTTCCAGCCCATGTGCGGGACCTTCAGGCGGCCGCCTTCGGCATCGCGCAGGTCCTCGCCGAAGAAGCGCACCTCGCCGCCGAGGAGGCCGAGGCAGGGTACGCCGCCGTTCTCCTCGGAGCTGTCGAGGAGCGCCTGCATGCCGACGCAGATGGCGAGCACCGGCTTGTGCTGCTCCATGAGCGCCGTCTGCAGCAGTTCGTCGCAGCCGAGGCGGCGGATCTCCGCCATGCAGTCACGGATGGCGCCGACCCCGGGGAACACGACCCGGTCCGCCGCGCGCAGCACCGCCGGGTCACAGGAAACGTGCACCGCCTCGGCACCCGCGTACTCCAGGGCGCTGGCCACGGAGTGCAGGTTGCCCATGCCGTAGTCGATGACGGCAACGCTACCGCCCATGGCCGTCAGAGGACACCCTTGGTCGACGGCGTGACGCCGGCCATGGCCGGGTCCGGTGCCAGCGCCATGCGCAGGGCCCGGCCGAAGGCCTTGAAGACCGTCTCGGCCTGGTGATGGCTGTTCTCACCGCGGAGGTTGTCGACGTGCAGCGTGACCCGGGCGTGGTTGACGAAGCCCTGGAAGAACTCGTGGAACAGGTCGACATCGAAGCTGCCGATCACGGCCCGGGTGAAGGGGACGCGGAATACGAGCCCCGGCCGGCCGGAAAAATCGACCACCACGCGGGACAGGGCCTCGTCCAGGGGCACGTAGGCGTGGCCATAGCGGCAAAGGCCCTTCTTGTCGCCGACGGCGGCGGCAAAGGCCTGGCCCAGGGTGATGCCGATGTCCTCGACCGTGTGGTGGGCATCGATGTGCAGGTCGCCCTTGGCGTCGATCTCGATATCCATCATGCCGTGGCGGGCAATCTGCTCGAGCATGTGCTCGAGGAAGGGCACGCCCGTGTCCAGGCGCGCCTCCCCGCTGCCGTCGAGGTCGAGAGTGACGCTGATCTGCGTCTCCAGCGTATTGCGGGTGACCGAGGCCTTGCGCTTCGCCATGTCGCTCCTGCTCCCGGCCCGGTAAGCGGCGGGCCTGCGATGGAAAACGGCGCATTATACGTGAATCGCGGTCCGCGAGGAGGCGCCACCACGCTCACGTGCCCCGGCGTGAGTCCCCCGTTATCATGCACGCTTCAGCGCACACTCTTTCCCCGGGAATGGTCACCATGCTCCTGTCACGCTTTCCCCGCCGCCCTTACGCCCACCTGCCGACCCCCCTCGAGCCGCTGCCGCGGCTCAGCGACGCCCTCGGCGGCCCCGCACTGTGGATCAAGCGCGACGACTGTACCGGCCTCGCCGGCGGCGGCAACAAGACCCGCAAGCTGGAGTTCCTGCTGGGCGACGCGCTGGCAAGGGGAGCCGACTGCGTGATCACCCAGGGGGCCACCCAGTCGAACCACGTGCGCCAGGCCGCCGCAGCCTGCGCGCGGGAGGGGCTGCCCTGCCACCTGCTCCTCGAGGACCGAACGGGCTTCAGCGATCCCGACTACCGGGAGAACGGCAACGTGCTCATGGACCGGCTCCTGGGAGCGACGCTGGAGGGGCGCCCCGGAGGCACGGACATGGATGCGGCCATGGCGGAAGTCGCCGGCCGGCTCGAAGCCGAGGGGCGCAAGCCCTACGTCATCCCCGGCGGCGGCTCCAACCGGGTCGGTGCCCTGGGCTATGCCAACGCGGCCCTCGAACTCCTGCAGCAGGCCAACGGCGCCGGCCTGCGCATCGACGGCCTGGTCCACGCCACCGGCAGTGCCGGCACGCAGGCCGGCCTCGTTGCGGGGCTGGCCGCCTCCAGCAGCGGCATCCCCGTGCTCGGCGTGGGCGTGCGCGCCCCGGCCCCGGCACAGCACGCGAAGGTGCTCGACCTCGCCCGGGACACCGCCGACTACCTCGGCTCCCGGACGGCGATCGCCGACGACGACGTGCAGGTGAACTGCGACTACATCGGCGAGGGCTACGGTATCCCCACCGCGGGGGCGCTGGAGGCCATCCGCCTGCTCGCGGAGCTTGAGGGTATCTTTCTCGACCCGGTGTATAGCGCCAAGGGCATGGCCGGACTCATAGACCTCGTCCGCCGGGGGCACTACGGACCGGACGAGAACATCGTCTTCCTGCACACCGGTGGCGCCCAGGCCCTCTACGGCTACCGGGGCTTCTTCGACGGCGGGGCCTGAGGGGCCACCCGCCGTGAGTGATCGTTTTGCCGCCCGGCTCCTCGCCTGGTACGACGGCCACGGTCGCAAGCACCTGCCCTGGCAGCAGGGCATCACCCCCTACCGGGTCTGGGTGTCCGAGATCATGCTGCAGCAGACCCAGGTGAGCACGGTGATTCCCTACTTCGAGCGCTTCATGGCCGCCTTTCCGGACGTGCAGGCCCTGGCGGCGGCGGATAGCGACGACGTGCTGCACCACTGGACCGGCCTAGGCTACTACGCCCGGGCGCGCAACCTGCACCGCGCGGCGCAGGCAGTGGTGGCGGAGCACGGGGGACAGTTCCCGGAGACAGTGGCGGAACTCGAGTCCCTCCCCGGCATCGGCCGCTCCACCGCCGGCGCCGTCGTCAGCATCGCCTGCGGCGGGCGGGCGCCGATCCTCGACGGCAACGTCAAGCGCGTGCTGGCGCGCTACCACGCGGTCTCCGGGTGGCCGGGAAGGAGTGCCGTGCTGAAGGCACTCTGGGAGCACGCGGAGACGCACACGCCCGAGGAGCGGGTGGCGGACTACACGCAGGCCATCATGGACCTCGGCGCCACCGTCTGCACCCGGAGCCGGCCCGCCTGCGACGGGTGCCCGCTGGCGGGCGGCTGCCGGGCCCGCGCCGACGGCAACCCGGCGGATTACCCGGGCAGGAAACCGCGCAGGCAGCTGCCCCAGCGGCAGACCGCCTTCCTGCTCGCCCGCCATCCGGACGGTGCCTGGCTCCTGGAAAAGCGACCGCCCTCGGGCATCTGGGGCGGGCTGTGGTGCTTTCCCGAGCTCGCTGCGGCGGGCGATGCCGACGGCTGGTGCCGCGAACGGCTCCGTGCCGAGCCCGCCGGCAGCGAGGAACTCGCGTCCTTTCGCCACACCTTCAGCCACTACCACCTCGACATCACACCCGTGGTGGTGCGCCTCGCCCGCGTCGGCGAGGCGGTGGAGGAAGACGGCCGGCGTGTCTGGTACGATCCCGTGTCACCGCCCCGGGTCGGCCTTGCCGCCCCGGTGGCGCGCCTCCTCGACACGCTGACCACCCTACCCTGAGCGGAGCATGCCATGAGTCGCACCGTCTTCTGCCGCAAGTACCAGCAGGAACTCGAAGGCCTCGATGCCCCCCCGTACCCGGGACCGAAAGGACAGGAAATTTACGAGACAGTCTCGAAACGCGCCTGGGAAGAATGGCAGGCGCACCAGACCATGCTGATCAATGAGAAACAGCTGAGCCTGGTCGACCCGGAAGCGCGCAAGTACCTGCAGGGCGAGATGGACAAATTCCTGTCCGGCGAGGACTACGACCAGGCCGAGGGCTACGTCCCCCCGGGGCAGGAGGGCGCTTGACGCGCACCGCGGCAGCAGGTCTAATACGCGGCCTCACCGCACTACCCTGCCCGGATAGCTCAGTTGGTAGAGCAGGGGATTGAAAATCCCCGTGTCGGCAGTTCGATTCTGTCTCCGGGCACCATCCCTTACAGTCACCTGCAGCTCCGGCACCCCGATCCGCCGTGGGCAGCCGACACCGTGTCGGCCCCGGGACGCCGGCCGGTTCGATTCTGTCTCCGGGCACCATCCCTCGACAACAACCGCGACCGGCGGCACCCCGTCGCGCCGGGTGCTCTGCCGCCGAACTCTGGTAACCTGCCGGCATCGCCCCCCGGAAAGCCGCCATGGACAGCATAACCACCACCCGTGCCGAAGAGATCATCCGCCGCGCCTGTGACCGCGCGGCGGACATCGGCGTCGCCGCCTGTATTGCCGTCGTCGATGCCGGTGCACACCTGAAGGCCTTCAGCCGCATGGACGGCGCCTTTGCCGGCGCCGTTGACGTGAGCCAGCGCAAGGCGCGGACAGCGGCGCTTTTCCCGTTGCCCACCGGTGATTTCGGACAGCTTGTCGCCGGGCAGCAGCTCACCGGCATGGAGCTTACCAACGGCGGGCTCGCGGCCTTTCACGGCGGCCTGCCGGTCATGGAAGAGGGCAGGCTGCTCGGGGCGATCGGCGTCTCGGGTGGCTCGGCGGAGCAGGATCTGGCGATCGCCACCCACGCGCTGGCTACGCAGGGGGCCGACTGACGCCCCCCGGCTGCGAACGCGTTCCCTGACGCCAGCCGAGGCGGGCAGCGCGCCGGGGCCGGCGGGCTCGCGGGCGGAGCGGCGCGGGGCCCGACCGGTGGGCACGTTGTGGCGTTGGCGAGCACACTCTAGACTTGACCTGACAGGTTCCTTGACAGTGCGAGGTGTCGGCTCCCATGAAGGATCCGCCGGGTAGAGTCCGCGCCCGTCTCATCGCCGGCTTCGCGCTGCTGCTCCTCGCCTGCACGGTCCGGGCCGGCCCCGGCGAGGAGGTCCGGGAGGACCCCGTCAGCCTGGCGGTAGCCACCACGACCGTGAGTTCCGGTCTCATGGCGGCGCTGCTCCCTGCCTTCGAGGCGGACACCGGCTACCGCGTGGCGCTGGTCTCATCCGGTAGCGGGCGGGTTCTGCGCACCGCGCGGGAGGGCGGTGCGGAACTGACCATCACCCACCTCCCGGAGGCCGAGCAGCGCTTCATGGCCGACGGCTTCGGCGAGCGCCGGGAACTGCTCATGACCAACGAGTTCGTGGTTGCCGGTCCGGCCGGGGACCCCGCGGGGGTTGCCGAGGCCGGTGGCGCGGCGCCCGCCTTCCGCGCCATCGCCAGGACGCAGGCGCTGTTCGTCTCCCGGGGAGACGACAGCGGCACGCACCGCAAGGAACTGGCCCTGTGGGCACAGGCCGGGGTCGAACCCTTCGGCCCGTGGTACTTCGAGTACGGCCACGGCATGGGCAGGACCCTCGAGCTCGCGGACCAGCGCGGAGCCTACGTGCTGGTGGACCGGGGAACCTGGGCGGCGCGCCGCGAGACGCTGGGCCTGCGGGCCCTGCTGAGCGAGGGCGAGGCGCTCTTCAACCCCTACCACATCATCCTGGTGAACCCGGTGGAACGGGGGACGGCGGTGCGCGCCGCCGCCCGGCGACTGTTCCAGTGGCTGAGCTCGGGGCCGGGCCAGGCAATCATCGGCGCCTACACCGTGGGCGGCGAGCACCCCTTCCGGGCGGCGTCCTAGCGCCGTGGCGACCGGGCCGGAAAGCAGCCGAGCCGACGCTCCGCGCAGGCGCCGGCTCGGCCTGCGCGGGCTGTCCGCCCTGCTGTTCACCCTGTGGACGCTCTTCTTCCTGGTGCTCATGGCGGCGGCGGCGATCGCCTACCGCTACGCCCTGGATCAGCGCGAGGTCGTATCCGATGCCTTCGCCCGCCAGCTCCGCGACGCCGAGCAGCTGCGCTACCTAAGCCTGGAACGGGACCAGGCCTGGCGCTCGGTGATCCTGCGCGGGGAGGATCCGGAGAGCTATCACCGCTACCTCGCCCGTTTCTACGCCCTGGAGCGTGAGATCCGCGCCACCGCAGGCGCGCTGCGGGCGCGGCTGGACCCCGGCACGGCGGCGGCGCAACAGCTGGATACCTTCGAGGAGGCCTCCCGCGAGCTGGGCCGCGTGTACCGGCGCGCCCTGCGCACCTACAACGACAGTATCGCCGAGCCTCACCTGGCCGCCGATGCCGTCACCCGGACAGCGGCCGCTGCGCCCGGCGCGCATATCACCGGGGTGCTCCGCGCCATCGAGGACCAGCGCGGCCGCCGCTACGGGGAAATCACCGCCCGGCTGCGGGCCTTCGAATGGGGCCTGGCCGCCGCGCTGCTGCTGCTCTCGGCCCTGGCCCTGGGCTTGTGGTACCTGCTCCTGCAGCGGGTGGTGCTCAGGCCGATGGACAAGGGGGTACGCCTCGCCGAGGACATCGCCCGGGGCGACCTCGACCGCCGCCTGGAAGTGGGGCGGGCAGCTGCGGAAGTGCACCGCCTGCTGGCCGCCCTCGAACGGATGCGGGTGAATCTCCGGCTGGTGCGCAAGGAAATGACGGCCGCCAGGGAGCAGGCGGAGCGTTCCAACCTCGCGAAATCGGACTTCCTCTCGCGCATGAGCCACGAGCTGCGAACCCCCCTGAACGCCATCCTCGGCTTCGGCGAGCTGCTCCACCTCGACGACGACCTGAGCGGGGAACAGCGCGAACAGGTGGACGAGATCCTGCGCGCCGGCAACCACCTGCTCACGCTCATCAACGAGGTGCTCGACCTGGCGCGCATCGAGAACAACCGCCTCGAGGTGACCATCGAGGACGTGGAGGTGGCGGACCTGGCGGCGGAATGCGTCTCGCTGCTTGCCCCCCTGGCGGCCCGGCGCGGCACCCGCCTGGTCAACCGCATCGCCCGCGAAGCGGGCTTCATCGTTCGCGGCGATTACCTGCGCCTCAAGCAGTCTCTCATCAACCTCCTCTCCAACGCCGTGAAGTACGGCCACGAAGGAGGCGAGGTGGTCATCGGCTGCCAGCCGGTGGACGGCGGCCGCCTGCGCCTGCTGGTGTCCGACGATGGCCCGGGCATTCCCCCGGACAGGCAGCACCTGCTGTTCAAGCCCTTCGAACGCATCGATCCCGCCAGCCACGTGGAGGGTACCGGCATCGGCCTCGCCCTGACCCGCAGGCTGGTGGAGCTGATGGCGGGGTCCGTGGGCGTGGACAGCGCGGAGGGCCGGGGCAGCAGCTTCTGGCTGGAACTGCCCCTCGCGGCGACCCGCGCGGTCCCGGCGCCGCTGCGGGAAGCGGCGCCGGTCGTCGGCCCGGTGCAGGACGGCACCGGGGAGGAGCCGCGCTACAGCCTGCTCTACGTGGAGGACAATCTCGCCAACACACGCCTGGTTGAGAAACTGCTGCGCAAGCGTCCTGACATCCGGCTACTGACGGCCCACTCGGGCAGCCTCGGCCTCGACCTGGCGGTGGCCTACCGACCGGATCTCATCCTGCTGGACATCCACCTGCCGGAAATGGACGGCCTCGACGTGCTGCGCGCCCTTCGCGCCGACCCGGCCACGCGCGCCATCCCGGCGATCGCCGTCAGCGCCAATGCCAGTGCTCACGACCTGGAGGCGGGCCGGGCAGCGGGCTTCGTGGATTACCTGGTCAAGCCGCTCAATGTGAACCTGTTCTACCAGCGCCTGGAACAGCTGCTGCCGGCGTCACCGCGGGCGCCACGCGTCCCGTCGTCCTAGCGCCCGCCGGGCACGGGCCGGTTACCAGGACGCTGCTTGCAGTTCGGGCGGGCCTTCCCTAGCATCCGCGGGCGCGAAGCCCGGCAGCTACAGCGTCCGCTGTTCACCAGGAGAAGGGAACGAGGAGAACCGAACCATGACACCAGCCAGCCCGCTCTCACCCGCCCGCGCAACCCTGGCCCGAGCCGCTGGCCTCCTCGCCGTTTCTTTCCTCCTGGCCGGTGCCGGAAGCCCGGCGCCGGTGCAGCTCCTCGAGTGGCCTGGCGCGCAGCGGAGCGACCGGATCGGCTCGGCCTACGCCGGCAGCGACCGTTTCCTGGCTGTCGGGGCTGAGCGCTCCGACGCCGGCGGAACGGAGAAAGCCGGCCTCGTGCGCTTCTACGAGCTGGTGGGTGGCAGCTGGCAACCCCGCGGAGTACTGTCGCCCCCGGAGGCGGAGCGCCAGGTCGAAGCACACTTCGGCGCCGCCCTCGCTCTCGATGGCGGCCGGCTTCTCGTCGGCGCGCCGGGGCTGTACGCAGACCAGGGGGGCGCCTATCTGTATGAGCGAAGCGGCGAGCGCTGGACGCAGGCGGCCCGCTTCCTGGTCAATGCGGCAGACCGCGCGGACTTCGGCGGTGGATCGGTGGCAATTGATGGTGACTTCGCGCTGATGGGCGTACCGGGACACGATGGAAGCGCGGCCGATGCCGGCAAGGTCCAGGCCTACCGGCGCGAGGGCGGCAGCTGGGTGGCGGACGGCGAGCTCGTCCCGGACCAGCCGATCGAGGGCTCCTTCTTCGGGTCCAGCCTGGTGCTCGCCGGCAACGAGGCGATCGTTGGCGGCAGGACCTTCGACGGCCCCCGCCCCGTCTATGTGTTTCATCGCGGGGCCGACGGCTGGACCCAGGCGGGGATGATCCAGGCACCCGACGACGCCGGGCAGGTCACCTTTGGCGAGCAGGTCGCGAGCGACGGCGAAACGCTGGCGGTGATCGGCAAACTGGGCGGCGACGGCGAAGAAGCGGGCCGCGCGCTGTTCCTGTTCGAGCGCAGCGACAAAGGCTGGCGAGCCGCCGGGCGCATCGCGCCCGAGGACACCGACCGCACCTTTGGCGCCTCCCTCTCCGTCCTCGGGGACCGCGTGCTCATCGGCCAGCCCCGGGCCGATGCGGACGGACGCGATGCCGGTGCCGTCTACGTCGTCCGGCGAGGGCCCGGCGGCTGGACCCTGGAGGGCCGCCTGGAAAACCCCGCGCCGGCCGAGTACGGCGAGTTCGGCACCGTGGTCGCCCAGGCCGGAGACAGCGCCTTCGTCACCAACCCCTGGGGCACGCCCGACGACTCCGGGGAGGAAACCGGCACCATCCTCGTCTACCGCTGAGCCCCGGGGTCGCTCCCGGAAACAGGCTGCGCTACTTCGCGGCGAGGTACTCGAGCGCCATCTTTGCCTGCAGGCAGAAGTGGCGGAAACTCTCGAAACCGTCCTCGTCGAGGTCCCGGCCGCTCGGTGCGCGGTCCGCGTAGAGCACGCCGATCACCTTGTCGTTGATGGCCAGGGGAAAGGCGAAGAAGCTCCGGGTGGTCAGCACGTCCAGGAGGTCGGCGGTCAGCTGGAAAGACGCCGCGTCCCGTTCCGTGTCCCCTATCCACGCCGCGTCGGCGTGAGTATAGAGCCGGTTGAAGAACGGCGTGTCCGCATGGGTGAAGCGGAAACGCTCGAGCAGCGCCGGGCCGCCGGCGCCCAGCGCGTACTTGGCGCGCAAGGCGCTTCGGTCGGGGGTCAGGATGGCAAACAGGCAGCGATCCATGCCGCAGCCCCGGTAGATCCCCTCGAGCACCGTCTCCAGGACCAGGCCGATGCCCGGCTGCTTTTCCAGCATGCGCGAGAGATCACGCAGGATGCTCAGTTGCAGCAGCGGGTCGGCCGCCGGGTACTCCGCATTCTCCTCCGGGGGGGCTTCCTCGTCAGGCGCCTGCGCCTCCGGGGGCAGGGGCAGGTAGCCCGTGATGGCCCCGGCACCGAACAGCCGGGCCAGTTCGGCGGCGTCCGCGGCATTGTCACGCAGCCATTCGCCCGCCTCGTCCCGGCCCAGGGCCAGCCGGTCGGCGATGCGCTCGACGGGCGCCCGGACCGCATTGCTGTCCCAGCCCTGTTCCGCCACTTCCGCGAGCGCCTGGCCATCGCTGATATCGCGGACCCGCGGGTCCGTCGATGACGGGTTGTTGATCGCGCTGTGCAGCGGGTCGCTGAGGTGCCAGTCCCGGGTAAGGGCGACCGTCAATTGCTTGAAGGTGAAACCCAGCACCTGCTTCTGCGCCGCCTCGGGGCTCATGCCCTGCTCCTCGACCAGCGCCAGGATTTCATCGCCCTCACCCTCGGCAACGCACCAGAAGGCCATCTCGCCGAGCGGGTAGAGCAGGGCAGCGATGAATACCTCTTCCGCGGCCCCGTCGCCGCGCCGCTCGGCGCAGGCCCGCGCCTGGACCGCTGCGTGAAAGGCGCGCGCCATCAGGCGGACGACATGCTCCCGGCCCCTGCGGCCGAGCAAGGCCTCGAATACCGCGAGGGTGAGGCTGAGATCGCGGACCGTGTCGAAGCCGATCAGCACGATGGCGCGGCTGATGGTACTGACCGGGGTGCCGCCGGGGTTATAGGCGCTGCTGTTGGCGATGCGCAGGATGCGTGCGGTCAGGGACGAGTCCTGCAGGATGACCCGGGCGAGCCGCGCCGCGGAGCTGTCTTCGTCGCTGACGACCTCGTTGATCGCCTGAATGGTGAAACGGAAGACCGGCAGCTCCTGCCGCTGGATGGCGTCGATCCATTGTTCCAGCTTCGCCATTACCCCTGGCCCCGGGCGTTATCGACGCCGCTCACGGCCGGCGCTGCGCGGGGCCGCTCGCGGTACTCGCGCTGCGCCAGCGCGGCGATGAGATGCAACGACTGCTTCACAGGACCGGCCTCCTTTGCGGCCATCTTAACACCAGCGGCTCCGGCGCCCGGCCGCCGAAGCACCGTTTTTCCATGAGCAAAGGCATGTGTCCTCCGGCAAGACCCTGTATGCTCCGGCAGCGGGGGATAATGCCGATGACAGCGGATACGCTCTTCACTTTCGAGGAACTGGAAACCGCGGCACAGACCGTGCGCCGCACCGTGCCGCCAACGCCCCAGTACCGCTGGCCGCTGCTCGGCGAGCGCTACGGCTGCGAGGTCTGGGTCAAGCACGAGAACCACACGCCCACCGGCGCCTTCAAGGTCCGCGGCGGCCTCACCTATCTCGAGGAACTGGCCGCCGGCGGGCTGCCCGCGGGGCTGGTCACCGCCACGCGGGGCAACCACGGCCAGAGCATACCCTTCGCCGCGGCCCGCTACGGCGTTCCCGTCACCGTCGTGGTACCGGAAGGCAACAGCGCGGACAAGAACCGGGCCATGCGCGGCTGGGGCGCGGAGGTCATCACCCATGGCGGCGACTTCGACGAAGCGAGGGCCTTCGCCGCGGCGCTCGCCCGGGAACGGGGGCTGGCCCTCGTGCCCTCCTTCCACCCGGCCCTGGTGCGCGGCGTCGCCAGCTACGCGCTGGAGCTGTTCACCGCGGTGGCCGGCCTGGACACGGTGTACGTCCCGATCGGCATGGGCTCGGGCATCTGTGCCGTGATCACGGTGCGCGACCTGCTGGGGCTCGACACCGAGGTGGTCGGTGTCACCGCCGCCGGCGCGCCGGCCTACGCGGAATCCTTCCGGGCCGGGGAGCCGCGGCCGCAGGCGCAGGCGCGCACCTTTGCCGACGGCGTTGCCTGCCGCGACCCCGACGGCCGCGCACTCGACATCATTCTGGCCGGTGCAGCCCGCGTCCTCTCGGTCACGGACGCCGAGATCGCCGAGGCCATGCGCGTCCTGTTCACCGACACGCACAACGTCGCCGAGGGCGCCGGCGCTGCCGCCCTGGCAGGCCTGGCACAGGAGCAGGCACGGCAGCAGGGCAGGCGAGTCGCCGCGATTCTCTGTGGCGGCAACGTGGATACCTCGGTTTTCGCCGCCGTGTTGCAGGGGGCCTCCGGCGGTCCCGGCAGTCCCGCCTGACGCCCTCGCCCCCGTGCGCACCTCCACCCCGGCCTGAAGACGACACCATACCGTGGCCCTGAAATCCTCCATCAGCCGACTCAGGCTCCAGCTGGCGGACCTGGACCGCCAGCGCTACCAGGACTTTCCCCTGACCCTGGCCAGGCACCCCTCGGAGACCGGGGCACGGATGATGCTCCGCGTGCTCGCCTTCGCCTTCCACGCGGATGAGCGGCTCGCCTTCGGCCGGGGCATCAGCACGGACGAGGACCCGGACCTCTGGCTGAAGAACCTCGACGGCACCATCGACAGCTGGATCGAGCTGGGCACACCGGAACCCGACCGGCTGAAGCGGGCCTGCGGGCGGGCGGAACGGGTGGTGCTTTATGCCTACGGCCGGCGGGCCGTGCCGGTCTGGTGGCGCCGTCACCAGACCGCGCTGGACCACCTCGACAGGCTGTCCGTGCTGCAGGTCGACGATGAGGCGATCGAGGCCCTCGCCGATGCGCTCCAGCCCGGCATGGCCCTGCAGTGCACCATCAGCGAGGGCGAGGCACTGCTGACCTGGGACCGCGGCTCGCTCACGGTCGCGCCGGCGGTTCTCAAGGCCGCGGGCGCCCGCGGTTGAGAAGCGCCGCCGGGCGCCCGCCTCAGAAGCTGCTGCGCAGGGTCACCGAGACCTGCAGGTCATCGACGTCGCGCCCGCCGGTACGCAACGGGGCAGCGAGATCAATGTGGATCATGCCGCTCGTCGGCAGGCGGGTTGGCATGAGCCGCAGGCCGATGCCGGCGTTGGCCAGCCAGCCGTTCTCCTCATCGTCCGGGTCATCCGGGAACCAGGCCCGTCCTGCATCGATAAAGGCGGCGGCTCCCCAGCGGAACAGCCGGAGTGGCTCCCCGGAGGCGTACCAGCGCTCCTCCAGGCGCAGCCGCAGGCGCCGGTCACCCTGCTGGTAGCGTTGCGGGTAACCGCGCAGCCCGAGATCGCCACCCAGCTGCAGCTGCACGTCTTCCGTCAGGCCCCTGGCCCAGGTTGCGTCGAGGGCGGCGTAGAAGCGCCAGCTGTCCGTCTGCAGATGGTGCAACTCGGTCGCGGCGGTGGCGAAAACGTTCTCCGCCTCGCCGTCGGAGGTGGTCACGGCACCGCTCACGGACACCGCGCCCGAGAGGATGATCGACTCCCGCGGGCGGATGGCATCGCGCCAGGCTGCCTCGAAGATCACCCGGCCGTCGTCCGCCCCCGGCGTATCCGGCGATAAACCGATGCGGCCCGACAGGCGCCGGCCCAGGTGCACGTCCTGCGGGCGGCCGATGAGCGCCAGGTTCGGGATCGGGACGAAATCGTCCTCGATGGTCTCGAAACCGACGAAGGGATAGGCCGCGCTGCGGTCATCGGGGAGTTCCGCGGGCTGCAGCGGCCCCGGCGCCCGGTCGAAGCGATAATCCCACCAGGCCAGGCCCGCCTCCCAGCGGCGCACGTGGCCGTTCACCCGACCCGTGGACCCGGCAAACTGCAGCTCGCCGCTGTGCAGCTGCTGGCGAAACTCCACGACCCGGTCGCCGGCATCGAAGAGCGGCTGGATCCGCTCGTCCACGGTGAGGCGAAGCCCCAGGCTGCGGCGCTCGTCGAGGGAGCGGAAGGGATGACGCAGGTGCAGGTTCAGGCGGTGGCCGTCATCGTTGTCGGCGGCATCGAGATTGAGCCGCCAGGCGCTGCCGGCCACGGCGGGATCGAAGAAGTAGGCGCCGTAGCCACTGCGGTCGACGTCCTCGGTGAAGAGGAACCCGAGGGTCTCGCCGCGACCGACGAGGTTCTCGTCCTCGATGCCGAGGGACCAGCTCGATTCGCCGCCGCTGCGATCGAACGATACGGTGGGCAGGATCGTCCAGACGTCCCGGGTCACCACGGCGAGGTCCACCCGCTCGCCGCAGCGGCGGACCGGCACCACCCGGGCATCGTAGAGCCAGTCCACGGAACGCAGCACCCGCTCCGCCTCGACCAGCTCCAGGGGCACGAAGTCCTCGCCCTCCAGCAGGAAGGGCAGCTGCTCGCGGATCGTCTGCTCCCGCGTAAGCACGTGCAGGCCGTTGGCGAGGCGGAACAGCGCATTGTCCTGCGTCGGATCCGTGAGATCGAAGACCTGCTCACGCCGGGTGGTGAGACGGCCGACCACACCGCCACCGGCCAGCTCACCGCCGATGCCGGCAGGGATCGCCTCAAGCTGGCCCGCTGCGGCCTCCCCGGCCCAGGGCAGCGCCTCGCAGCTTTCCTCCGGCCACGCCGGCGTGGCCAGCACGCACAGCAGCAGGATCCCGAGGCGGCACTGGCGGACGCGCTCAGGCACTGTTCACCGCGACGGTACCGATTCCCGCAGCCAGGCAGAGACCCGGGCCAGCCCGGCGTCGAGATCCGCTGTGGCACCGGCATAGCCGATACGCAGGTAGCCCTCCATGCCCATGGCAGACCCCGGTGTGAACAGCACGCCGGTATCGCGGAGCAGCCTTTCGCAGAACTCCCGGCTCGAAAGCCCCGTGTCGATGGCCACCAGCGCCGTGGTGCCGGCCCGCGGGGTGACCAGGCGCGCCTGCGCTTCGGCGTCCACCCAGGCCTGAAGCCGCGCCAGGTTGCGGCGCACGATCTCCCGGGAACGGGCGAGGATCCGGTCTGAGTGCCTGAGCGCGAGGGTGGCGAAGTAGTCATCGACCATGCTGACACTGATGGTGCTGTAATCGCGGTGGACCTCGACCGCCGCCAGCACGTCGCCCGGCCCGACGATCCAGCCGAGGCGCAGCCCGGCCAGGGAAAAGGCCTTGGAGGTCGAGCCGGTGCTGATACCGCGCTCGTAGAGGTCGGCGATCGAGGGCGCGCGCTCTTCCTGCTCGGTGCCGCGGTAGACCTCGTCGCAGAGCAGCCAGGCACCGCGTTCCCGCGCCAGGGCCACGAGGCGCTCGAGGCCGTCGCGCTCGATCAGCGCACCGGTCGGATTGTTGGGGTTGGTGAGGGCGATAAGGCGTGTGTCAGGGCGCAACGCACGCTCCAGCTCGGCGAGATCGGGGAGCCAGCCGTGCTCAGGGCGCAGCGGGAGCTCGGTGACCTCGGCGCCGAGGGCGCGCGGGATGGCGGTATGCTGCTGGTAGGTCGGCGTGATCGACAGCACGTGGTCCCCGGCGCCCACCAGCGCGCTGTACAGCAGGTGGTTGGCACCGATGGTGCCGTGGGTGATGAGCACATTGCCCGGACCCTGGCGGTCGTACAGCGCCGCCACGGCGCCGCGCAGCGCCTCGCTGCCGGTGATCGCCCCGTAGGTGAGCTTCATGCTGCCGAGGTCGTCGGCCACCGCAGCCCAGTCGCTGCCGGCGATTGCCAGCAATTCGGCAACGGTCAGGCTGTCGACACAGGTTTCGGCGAGATTGAACTCGCAGTGGTTCTCCCAGCGGTTCATCCACTGCTCGACGCCGAAGGGCTCAATGTCCATGGTATTTACCTCCGGGCAACAGGGGCCCGGGCCGACGCCGGCCCGCGAAAGCTGTCACGGCGCAGGGACCTCCCGGGGGCGGACGCATCGCTGCAGCTCTCCCGGCGCAGACGCCGTACCCTAGGGGCAGGCTAGGGCCGGGTGGCGCCGGCCACCGGGCCGGTGAACAGCGGGTGCCCATCCCCGTCGAAATCGAGGACGTGAATGCCCTCCCACGGCGGCGCATCGCTATGCGTTGCCACCAGCGCCTTCTGCTGGCTCCACTTCACCACGTCGAAGCAAAGCTCGGCAATCTCGCCGGGCGAGTAGTGCCGCTCCAGCTCTTCCCGCAGCGCGGGCCCGGCATCCGCGGGCACAAGAATCAGCGTGTCGACCAGGTGCAGCGCTGCGACCTGCGCATCGGTGAAGCCGCCCTGCTCGTAGCGGGCGACGCGCTCTGCCATGGACTCCTCGAAGCCATTGTCCAGCGCACTGCGCTGGCGAAGGGAGCCGCAGAGCCGGCAGTGATGTACCTGGGCACAGCGAAGGCGGACAAGCTCGCTGGTCAGCGGGTCGACGGCATCGGCGAGCACCGCCTGGGCGGCGAAAGCCGCGATAACCCCTGCAATGACCTCCGCGATCACCGCCTCGCTGTCCCCTGCCGCCTCCGCCGCAGGCATCCCGTCACCGGCCCTTGCGGCCTCACCGCTGCCCGCGAGCACGACCGGTGCCACCTGCTGCAGCCGCAGCGCCATATCAACCAGGTACAGGCTGTTGACCAGCGCGTTGACCGCGCCGGCACCCATTGCCTCGCCCAGGGCCGCTACCTGCGCTTCACTGATGCCGTTCACGTCCACGGCGAACTGTTCCGCCAGCGCCAGCGCCTGGCGCTCGGTATCAGTGCAGTCGGCCGGTGCCTGCCGGACCGCGCGCTGCTGGGTCGCCTGCAGCCGTGCGCGGCAGAGCGCGAGAAGGCGCGGGTCGACCAGCGGCAGCACGGTATCGGCCGCGCGCTGGTAGGCGCTGCTGGTCGCCGGCTGGAGCGCAATCAGCGCGGAGGGTACCTCTACCATTGCGGTTCTCCTTAGCATGGCATAGGGATCGAGGGGCTTGCCGCGGACAGCTTACCAGCTCAGCTCAACCTCGATCTTTCCGCCGCCATCCTCGACCTCCACCTCGAGTTCAAGCTCGACGCGGTCCGGCACACGCACCTCGATGCGCTTGCCACTGCGCTCCAGGGTGAGGCCGTTGTGACGCTCCAGCGCATCGGCGATGGCGCGCAAGCGCGCCGCAGCTGCCTCGCGCTGAAGCAGTTGCCTTTCTTCAATTTCCAGGATTTCCATGGCTGTGTTCCCCGGCCGCTTTCCCGGCCCTGAGCATGGCACGGGACGGGAAAGCCCGCCAGCCGCAGCGCGCCCGGGCGCAGAGGAAGATGCCGTGGAAACCGGGTTTACGCGAAAAGCGGCGCGCGTAAACTGGGCGGCAGACTCCCGGTGCCTCCAACATGCTGAAAGTCTTCTTCCTGCTCAGCGGCGTGATTGCCCTCGTGGTGGTGATCCACTACGAGTTTCTCTACCGCTTCACGGTCATCATGCCGCGCCTCAATGTGCGCCATCGCTTCCGCATCGTGTTCGGCGTGCTGGCCGCGCTGATCGCGCATGCCGTCGAGGTGTGGATCTTCGGGCTGCTCTACCTCTACATGCACCGCAGCGACCACTGGGGGGAACTGCTGGGCAACTACAGCGGCACCCTGCTCGACGCGGTGTACTATTCGTTCACAACTTATACCACCCTCGGGATCGGCGATATCGAGCCCCACGGCGACATCCGCTATGCCACCGGCCTCGAATCGCTGGTGGGGCTGGTCCTGATCACCTGGACCGCGTCCTTCCTCTACCTCGAGATGACGCGCTACTGGGACCGGGACTAGGCCACTGATCCAGAACACTGCCAGGGAGGGCACAACCATGGCACAGCTGACGCTGAGAGCGGCAGAACCGGCAGACTGCGCACAGATCCTCGCCTTCATCCAGGGCCTTGCGGAGTATGAGCGTGAGCCGGACGCCGTGGAGGCGACCGAGGCGCACCTAGAGCGCACCCTGTTCGCCGCCGAACCGAAGGCCTTCGGCATCATGGCAGAGCTCGACGGGGTCCCCGCCGGTTTTGCCGTCTATTTCTACAACTACTCGACCTGGCTCGGCCGCCACGGCCTTTACCTGGAGGACCTGTTCGTCACGCCGGCGATGCGCGGCCGCGGCGTCGGGCTGGCCCTGCTCCGGCACCTGGCTGGCATCGCCGTCGCCGAGGGCTGCGGCCGCTTCGAGTGGATGGTGCTCGACTGGAACGAGCCGGCGATCGAGTTCTACCGCGCTGCGGGTGCCGTCCCCCTGGAGGAATGGACCGTCTACCGCCTGAGCGGGGAGGCGCTCGCAGACTTCGCCGGCAAGAACGGCGGGACAGCCTGAGGGCCGCTTTTGCGCTTTTTGCGTCGAACAGCCCGGCTACTGCGATGAAGCAGCAAGGAAAACGCCGCGCGGCCGGGGGCAGAGCCCTATAATGGCGGCATGACCCTGGACGACCTCCTGCAGGACAAGCGCCGGCTCTTCTGGGTGCTCCAGTTCATCGGCTGGAGCGGCTGGGCGATGTCTTTCTACCTGGGGGTCCTGGTCTGGGGCGAGCCGCCGGAGAACTACACCTGGTACCTGCCGGTCGTCTCCGCCATCGGCCTCGCGATCACCCTCGGCCTGCGCTGGCTCTACCAGCTCACCTGGGAAGCCTCCCTGGGGCGGCGCGTCTTCGCCATTCTCGCCGGGTCCTGGTGCGCCGGCGCCGCCTGGATGGCCTGCCGGTCAACCATTTTCGCCAGCGCCTTCCCCGAGGAGCACGCCGCCCAGGACACCGGGAAGAGCGAATTCCTTTCCTATTTCAGTGGCTCGGTCTCGGCCTTCTGGGTCATGCTGGTGTGGAGCGCGCTCTACTTCGGCATCAAGTACTACCTGTTGGCCCAGGAGGAGAAGCAGCGCAGCCTCAAGGCGATGAGCATGGCCCAGGACGCACAGCTCAAGATGCTGCGCTACCAGCTCAACCCGCACTTCCTCTTCAACACGCTCAACGCCATCTCCACGCTCATCCTCGACCGGGACACGAAACTCGCCAACGACATGGTCATGCGCCTGTCGCGCTTCCTCCGCTACTCGCTGGACAACGACCCGATGCAGCGGGTCACGGTCGCCGAGGAAGTGGACGCGCTGAAGCTGTACCTCGACATCGAGCAGGTCCGCTTCGGCGAGCGGCTGACGCTGCATTTCAACATCGACCGCCGGGCCGCCGACGCGCTGATCCCGAGCCTGCTCCTGCAGCCCATCGTCGAGAACTCCATCAAGTATGCCATCGCCCAGTCCGTGGGCGGCGGCAGCATCGGCGTCTCGGCGAGCATCGTCGACGGGCAGCTGCAGCTGGAAGTGGCTGACGACGGCCCGGGACTGGACCTGCGCAACGGCCGCCTGCCGAAGGGCGGCGGTGTCGGCCTGGTCAATATCCGCGAGCGCCTGAAGCAGCTCTACGGCGACCGCCAGTCCTTCCGGCTGTCCACGACAGAGCCGCACGGGCTCACCATTACCATCACCCTGCCTGTAGAGCGCAACGTTCCGGGGGACCCGTCGCCATGAACAAGCTCACCGCCATCATCGTCGACGACGAGAACCTCGCCCGCCGCGGCCTCGCCGTGCGCCTGCAGCAGCTGCCGCAGGTGGAGGTGGTGGCCGAGTGCGCCAACGGCGAGGAAGCGCTTGCCGCCATCGCGCAGCACACCCCGGACCTGGTGTTCCTCGACATCCAGATGCCCGGCATGGATGGCTTCCAGGTCGTGAACGAACTCCAGGGCGACACCATGCCCATGGTGGTCTTCGTCACCGCCTACGATGAGTACGCCGTGGACGCCTTCCGCGTGCACGCGGTCGACTACGTGCTCAAGCCCATCGACGACGACCGGCTGCACGAGGCCGTGGAGCGCGCCGTCGCGCACCGGGACCAGCAGGCGAGCAGCGAGAGCAAGGAAAAACTCGTGAAGCTGGTGATGAGCATCACCGGCGAGAGCGCCAGCGGCGTGGAGGGCATGCTCGAAGGCGGCGGCCCGGAAAGCTGGCCGGAGAAAATCACCATCAAGGACGGCAACGACATCCGCTTCATCCGCGTCACGGATATCCGCTGGGTCGACGCCGCCGGCGACTACATGTGCATCCACGCCGGGGGCGAGACGCACATCATGCGCATCACCATGAAGCAGATCGAGGCCATGCTGAACCCCGCCGTGTTCCTGCGCGTGCACCGCTCCACCCTGGTCAACACCGGCTGCATCACCGGGGCGCAGACCCTCGACAACGGCGAGTTCCTCCTCAACCTCGAGGGCGGCGCCCAGCTCAAGGTCAGCCGCAGTTACCGGGAGCGCATCCGCGAGTTCCTCGCCCGCTGACCGCGGCGCCGCTCACAGGTCCGGGGCGTCCACGGCCTTCGCGGCCTCCTGCGCGGCCCGCTCCGCCTCAACGGTCGCCTGCGTCAGGCGCACCGTCCGGTACCAGTTGTCGCCGAGCAGGCGCCGCTGGTCATAGACGGCGAAGCGCATGCTGTACACGCCGCCGTCGTCGCGGGGCCTCAGGTCGACGGCCACGGTGAATCCGCAGCCCGGCGCGACCCAGCGCGGCGACAGCCCGTAGTAGGCGACCTCGCCGCTGTGGTCCTGGCGCGCAGCCGGGGTGACGACGTCGCAGGCGCCCCCCGCCGCGTCGGCGATACGCTCGCCCTCCGCGGTAAAGGCCCACTGCAGGGCGAGCCGGTTGTCCGTGCGTACGGACGGCGGCCCGTACTTGCTGACCAGCGCATCGGTGACCTTGTCTATGTGGGGCCGCGCACCGCGCGGGAAGGTCAGCTCGCGACCGATGAAGACCAGCTCGGCATCGGCCCCATCGGGCCGCAGCGGCGGCTTGTCCGGGATCGCGGGCAGCGCATCCAGTTTCTCCTGCCGCTCCTGTGCCAGGCTGGCGCGACGGGCGGCCAGCTCTTGCTGCCCGTTTCGCGAGCCTGTGCGCCGGCTTGCGGCACGGTATTCCTCGCGAATGGCACGCTCCTGCTGCGCCCTCTCCCGGGCCAGCGTGTCGATTTCCTCGCGGCGGGCGAGCACGGCCGGGTCCTGGGCTACTGCCATCTCGGCCGGTGACTGGGCCTCGAATTGCAGGGACAGTGATTCGGCGGGGCGGCTACCGTCCTTGCCGGCCTTTAGCTCGACGACCTGGACCAGCGACAGCGTCCCCTTGCCGTTGGCCGTCGAGATCATGCGCCATTCATGGGTCATTTCCGGCTCGCGATCGATTCGGGCCAGCGCATCCTCGTAGCTCATGCCCAGGAAGAAATCGACGACGTCGTAGCCTTTGCGGCGCTCCCCCGCGAGGCTCCACGCCTTGCGCGGCCAGGCCCGGGTTCGGCGTTCCAGCCTGCCGCCATAGACCCGTTCCCCCGCTTTCATGCCAGGTGCGTCTTCCCAGCGCAGGCGCACCTGCCCGTCACCGCCGAGGCGCAGCGTGGCGCGGCTGCCGCAGCGGCTCTGCCCGGTCAGGAAACGGGCGCTGTACTCTCCCCCGGCCCCTTCGAGCTCCGCCACGCAGTCGCCGGTACCTCCCGAGTAGCGCAGGAGCTTCGTGGCGCCCGCCAGGGTGACCCGCAGGCCGCCGTGGGAGCCAATGGACTTCTTGCCGGCAGGCGAGAGCTGCCCCTGCCATTCGCCATCGGACGGCGCCCCGGCAGGCCCGCCCCCGGGGTCGGCGACGGCGGCCTCCGCCTCTCCGGAAGGCTTCGCAACCGGCGTCGCGCCGCCACCGACCGCTTCCGCGACCGCTGTCCCACCAGCCTCCCGGGTTTCGTCCACCACCTCTTCCACGGCTTTCTTCGCCTGTTCCTTCAGCTTGTCGAGCAGGCCGGCATGAGCCATGGCCGGCGCCGCAAGCGCCAGCGCGCTGCACAGGAGCAGGGCGGGCACCCGTGCCCGGCAGCTGTCGTCGATTCTCTTCACTGGTCTGTTCCTCCCTTGTCGTCGTCGCCCCCGCCCCGCGGCGGGACGCCAGCCGGCAGCCGCGCACCGCCGCCGGGACTCCGTGGCCTCAGGCCGCCCGCAGGTCGTCGGCAGGCGCCGGTGCCGCCATGGCCCTCGCGGTGCGGCGCGTGTTGTCGGCGATATCGATCAACAGGAACAGCGCCCCGAAAATCGCGACCGACAGCACGGCGCCGGCCAGCGCACCGACGACAAAACCGGTAAACCCGCCCATGGTGGCGGTGCCGGCGGCGCCCAGGCCGAGGACAACCAGGATGATCGCCACGTAGGCGATGGCTTCCAGGGATTTCACGATCAGTGTTCTCATGACGGCTCTCCTTGCAGTTGCCCTGTTTCGGGGCGGCGGCGCCGGGCTTCCGGTGCCGGGCAGCCGCGCAGCCCCCGGGTAATGACGCTGCCCGACCGGCGGGCGGAATGCGTCGCGCGAAATCGGCAGAAATGAGGAGAAGCCGAGACAGGACGCAGATTTTCCCGCTAGGCTTTGCCCTGATCGCACTGGAACAAGAACGAAGCCATGGGGCGGGCCGGCGAGGACAGCGAGGAGAACAACGGTCGGGAAACGAAGCGCCGGGGGGTAAGGGCGTCCCGGACCCGGCTGGAGCACGCCCTCGCCAACAGCGACCTCGAAAAAAAGACGCAGATCGCCCTCGCCAACCGGATCGCCGACCTGGAGGAGCTGGAGCAGGCGCCGCGGGACCTGGTCAGTCGCATCTTCCGCGAACAGCGCGTGGATGCGCGCAGCATTGAGCGGGTCGCCGGGGCATTGGGTGTTCCGGCAGAAACGCTCTACAAGGCGGTCGACGACGACCCGGCGTCAGCAGCGGACGGGGACCCGCCACGGCCGCGCCCCCGCCGCCTCCTCGTCCCCGCCGTCCTGGGGCTGCTCGCGGTCGCCGCCGGGGTGCTCATCTTCCGGGAGCTGCCCGTCGTTGCCGAGGCCCGCTGCAGCCTGGGCGAATGGCTGCAGACATCCGCGACGCCGGAAGACCGGCTGGGCGTAGTGATCGCGGGCTTCCCGGGTGATCGGGACGACGTCGCGAGTGCCCTGCTCTCACGCTCCCTGCGCAGTGATCCGGCGCTGGCACCGTACCTCAGCGTGTTCCGCAGCTGCCGGCGCTTCGACCCCGACGGCGTGGGTGCCATCGAGGAACGGGAAAAGGCGATCCGCGCGCGCGCCCGCCGGATCCTCCAGCGCCGGGACGCCGAGGCCTTGCTCTGGGGCAGTGTCCGCGACGGCAAGGCGCGGGTGCGCATCGTCAGCAACCGCTCGGGCCTGGCCAGCGCGACCGTCGGCGTCTCCGGCAAGCCGATACGGGTGGAAGAGGCGCGGGTGGAAGTCCCCGTGCCCCTGGACCGGCCCGAGGCGGCGCTGGCCGACCTGAAGGCGATGATGCTGGCCCTCATGGCGCCGGACAGCGAGCGGCGCCGGCAGCTGCAGGCCGAGGCGTCCCGCTCCTTCGCCATCTCGCTGGACTGGATTCGAGCCTCCGTGGTGTCGCTGCGCAATCTGCGCCGCCGCATAGACCCCTCGCTGGACCCGCGCCGCTTCGCCATGGTCGCCAACCAGCTCTGCTACGAGGAGCGCCTGCTAGGCGACGTGGACGACGACGTCGCACGTTACCGGGCCGCGGAGCGAGCCTGCACCGATGCGGTGGAAGCGCGTCCGAAAGCGCTGTTCCCCCTCGACTGGGCCGTCGCCCGCATCAACCGGGCCTCGGTGCGCATCCGGCTGCACCGCTTTGCCCCCGACCGGGCCGGCGCCCTGGAACGCCTCGCCGCCGCCCGCGAGGACCTGGAAGCCGGCGGCGGCCTCCTCGACCGGCATTTGACCCCCCAGCTCTGGGCCCTGTCCCGGCGCAACCTCGCCGTCCTCTTCGAACGCCTGGGCGAACTCGGTGCCGAGGGCCGCCCCGGCCACTTCTTCGAACGCTCCGTCGACGCGTCCGCCGCCGCCCTGGAGGTACTCAACGCGGACTTCCAACCCGTCGACTGGGCGATTACCCAGCAGAACTACTGCCTCGCGCTGTATCAGCACGGTATCCGCCTCGGCCGTGCCGGCCGCGACAGGGTGCTCGAGGCGCGGGGCCGTTGCGCGCTGGCCCTGGAAAAGCTGCCCCGGAGCGGCGCGCCGCTGTCCTGGGCAATGGTCCAGAACAACCTCGCCGTCACCGAGGCGATCCTCGGCGACCTGGAGCAAAGCGTCGACCGCCTGCGGGCAGCGCGCTCTGCCTTCACCGCCGCACAGACGGTCTACAGCCGGGACCGGCTCCCGGCAAAATGGGCCGAGGTCGAGATCAACCTGGCGGAGCTCGCCTGCAACATCCACCGCCTGGGCGGCGACGAACGGGAGCTGGACATCGCCACGGAGCATGGCGAAGGCGCCCTCGAGGTTCTGAACGACAGGGGTATCGAGCGCTACCGGCGCTACACCCGGGCGCTGCTCGGACGGATTGCAGCCTGCCGCGCAGCGGGCCCCGGTAACTGCCGGTGCAGCCCCTGAGCGGAGCGGTCACTGGCACCCGTCCCGTGGAGGCCGAGGCTGGCACCGCCCGGGACGCTCCCCTAGACTGGCGCCATGACACCGGCGCCTACCCACCACAGCCTGCCCGATGCGGCCGCCAGCCGGGCTCGCCTGGACGCCCGGATCCTCGCTGCCCGCAGCTTCCCGCCTCCACCGGAGCCCGCGCCGCGCCCGGCGCAGGTCACCGTGACCGAGGTGCCGGAGGTGCGCGCCGGCGCGTTGACCGGCCCGCTCCTCCGCGATGCCATCGCGGCCAGCGGTGCGCTGCTGGTGCGCGGCCTTCTGCCCGGGGCACACCATGCGCCCCTGCGCTCGGCCATCGACGCGGTGCTGGCGGCCGACGGCGGGCTGGGCACGCCCTGGTTCGACCCGCCGCCGGCGCTGCTTGCGGCCATGCCCGCGCGGGAACTGGCCATCTCGCGAGCCTTCCACCGCAGCTCGGGGTCCGCCATGTGTGCCGAGGCACCTGCCGTCGCGGAGTACCTGCTGGCCCTTTATGAGACCCTGGGGCTGAACACCCTTGCCGCACACTGCCTGGGCGGCCGCCCCTGCCTGTCGGTGAAAAAATGGGTACTGCGCCGCAGCCATAAGGCGGTGGAGGAAGCGGGCTGGCACCAGGACGGCGCCTTCATGGGCGCGGGAATCCAGAGCATCAACCTGTGGTTGCCCCTGACCGTCTGCGGCGCCGACACGGGTGCGCCGGGGCTCGACATCGTCCCCGCGCGCATCGACGGTCTGCTGCGCGACGGTGAGGGCACCTTCGACTGGAGCGTAAGCCCTGCTTACGTGAAGCGGGAGCTGCCGCCTGCGGAAAGCCCCCGCTTTGCCGCCGGCGACGCCCTGTTCTTCGACCATTTCTTCCTGCACCGCACGCAGTACCGGCCGCAGTTCAGCCGCCCGCGCTACGCTGTCGAGACCTGGTTCTTCGCCGAGGGCCGGGCGCCGGCCAACCAGGTGCCGCTCAGCTGGCGCTGAAGAGCCCTCAGCGGAGATAAACAGCCCTCAGCGGAGATAAACAACCCTCAGCCGAGGTAAACAGCCCTCAGCTCGCGTCGGCAAGCCGGATCATTCCCGGCTCCGCCGCCACACATTCGCCGATTACCGCCGCACCCAACTTTGCTGCCTCGAGCACGCGCCGCGCCTCGGGCACCCCCGCGGGCGGCAGGGCCAGGAGCAGACCGCCGGCGGTCTGCGGGTCGAACAGGAGCTGCTGGCGCACCGGGTCACCCGCACCCAGCACCCGCGCGCCCCAGGCGGCGAGGTTGGCCGGCGCCGCCGTGCTGCGCAGCCCGGCCGCGATGGCGACTTCGGCGCCGGGCAGCACCGGCAGCGCGGCGAGGTCCAGCGTCGCCCCGAGCTCGTCACAGAGCATCTCGCAGAGGTGGCCCGCGAGGCCGAAACCGGTGACATCCGTGGCCGCGTGGGCACCGCCGGCAACGGCGGCGTCCAGGGCAGCCGCCTGGCTCGCGCCCAGGAGCGCCAGGGCGCGATCGATGTCCCGCCCGTCGGCGGCCAGTTGCATGTGCGCCGCGAACAGCACGCCGACCCCCAGCGGGCGGGTGAGCAGGAGCGCATCGCCGGCCTGCGCGCCGCGCTTGCGCAGCGGGTCTTTCGTCGCCACCTCGCCGGTCACGGCGAACCCCAGCTGCCACTCGGGCCCCTGCAGGCTGTGGCCCCCGAGAAGCACGCAGTCCGCCTCCGCGAAGGCGGCGAGCGCGCCGGCGAGCACCTGGCGGAGGTCCCGCGCCTGCACGCTCGCCGCCGCAAAGGGCAGGGTAAGGGCGGCAAGCGCCGCCCGCGGCCGGGCGCCGCTCGCGTAAAGATCATTGAGGGCGTGCTGGGCGGCGATGCGGCCCATCAGCCACGGATCGTCGACCAGCGCGCGCAGCGTATCCAGGCTCTGCAGGAGGGTCCCGCCCGCCTGCGGCAGCGCCGCCGCGTCCTCCGCCGCGCCGCCCGCCGGCAGGCAGTGGTCCGGGAAGTCGGCCCGCAGGGCTGCGAGAGCCTCGGCCAGCGGATCACCCCCGACCTTGGCGCCGCAGCCCCCGCAGGGGGCCTGGGCCGGCACCGTATCCTCCCGCCCGGCCTGCATGCGCGGCAGCTCGCTGAAGCGCCGCATGAAGGAGCGGTCGATCCGGTCTTTCCAGCGCCAGACCCAGTGCCCGGTCGCGCTCAACGGGCCGCGGTCCGCGGTAGCGCGCTGCTCGCCCAGGGACAGGAGCGAGAGGAAACGCTGCTGGGGCCGGTGCTCGCGCAGGGCGACGCCGGTGAGGCTGGCGCGCAGGTTGCGGGCGAGCACGGGGCCCTGGCGCACGGCGTAAACACCCGCCTTGGGCCGCGGGTGGTTGACCTGGGTGGCGATATCCCCGGCGCCGAAGATGCGCCCGTCATCCACGCTGCGCAGCGTGTCGTCCACTGCGAGGAAGCCGCGCTCGTCCACCGCCAGCCCGCTGGCCCTGACCCAGGGCGCGGCCGCTGCCGCCGTACACCAGTACAGGCTGTCGAAGCGCTCGCGGCGGCCATCCTCGAGGCTGAGTTCGCCCGCATGGACCTCGGCGACCCGCGCCCCCTCCTCGAGCGTGACGCCGAGGCGGCTGATGGCGTCCCGTGCCGCGGCCCGGGCGGCGCGGTGATAGCCGGGCAGCAACTCGCCGCCGCAGTACAGGACCAGGGTCGCGCCGCTGCCGGCGAGGGCATGAGCCATGGCGAGCGCCAGCTCCAGCCCGCCCGCGCCGCCGCCGACGACGGCGATGCGCTGGCCGCCGTGGGCCGCGAGGCCCGCCTGCCAGCGCTGCCAGAACTCCGCCACGGGCTTCACCGGCACCGCGTGCTCGCAGGCGCCGGGGACGACGTCCAGGGTGGGCTGGGAGCCGATATCGAGGCTGAGCAGGTCATAGCCCAGGGGCGGCCGCTCCGCGAAGTGAAGTTCCCGCCGCGCCGGGTCCAGGGCCGTGACTGCATCGCGCAGGAAGCGCACCCCGGCCCACTGGCAGAGGCGCGCCAGGTCGATGTGCGTGTCCTCGAAGCGGTAATGGCCGGCGACGAGCCCCGGAAGCATACCCGAGTAGGGTGTGTGGCTCGCGGGGGAGACCAGGGTCAGCCGCGCACCGGGTACGGGGTTCATGGCCAGCATGCGCAGCACCAGCGCATGGGCGTGACCACCGCCCACGAGGACGAGGTCACGGGTGATTTCTGTCGGCGTCAGCACGCTGTCACTCCTGTTCGCTATTCCCGGGGCGTCTCAGCGCGCTCTGCCGCCCACGCCGCGAGCTCTTCCCGCCGCCCGCGGGCGAGCACCGGACCGCCGCGCTGCGCCGCCTGGTAGTCGTACATGGGATCGTAGTACTCGTCGAGCAGGCGGGCGATCCAGGCCCGGTGCCCGTCCAGCCCCTCCCCGCGCGCCTGCGCCGCGAAGGCCTCGTCCATGAGCGCGCTGACGGCCTGGTAGCGCTCCCCGCCCAGGCGCTTGCGGGCACGGGCGAGGTCGCCCTGGAGCCGCTCCCGGTGCCGGGCCGGGCCCTCATCGCCCGCGGCAGCGCGAAACCGCTCGCCGAGGTCGATCACGTAATCCTCGAGCACGACCTCTACCCGGTCCGCGAGCGGGTGATCCAGCTCGATGCGCGGGGCGGCCGCCATGAGTTCGCGCAGCTCGGGCGGCAGGTAGCGGCGGCCGATATTGCGGCCCTCGTCCTCGAGATAGACCGTCCGCCGCCCGCCCCGCGCATGGCGCAGCAGAGCGATGGCCAGGGCATTCTCGAAGTCGATCTGCGTCGGCTGCGGCTCGAGGAGCCGGCCGAAGGTGGAGCCGCGGTGCCGCGCCAGCCCCTCCAGGTCCACACTGCGCGGCAGCAGCGGCAGGAGACGGGTCTTGCCGCTGCCGGTGCGGCCGGAGACCAGCACGATGTCCAGCCCCTCGAGACTCCCGGGGAGGCTGTCGATGAGGAAGCGGCGGAGCGCCTTGTAGCCCCCGGTCACCCGCGGGTAGGCGATGCCCGCCTCGGCCAGCCACCGCTGTACGATCGCCGAGCGCAGGCCGCCGCGGAAGCAGTAGAGGTAGCCGTCGGGGTGCGCCCGGGCGAAGGCCGCCCACGCCGCGAGGCGCTCCTCGCGCACGGCGCCGGCCACCAGCTCGTGGCCGAGGGCGATGGCTGCCGCCTGGCCACGCTGCTTATAGCAGGTACCCACGGCTGCCCGCTCCTCGTCGGTCATGAGCGGAAGGTTGCGGGCGGTGGGGAAGGCGCCGCGCTCGAACTCTGCCGGCGCCCGGGTATCCAGCAGCGGCACGTCCGCCAGGAACAGCGCCCGGTAGTCGTCGGTGTCCGCGCGGGCATTCAAGGGCGGCTACTCCGCGAGGCCGCCAAAGGCGCTGAGCACCGCCTCGTAGAGCTCCACGACAGCCTCGGCCATGAGAACGAAGTCCGCGTCCAGGCGGGCGAGCGCATCCTCCGGCGGCAGGTCCTCGTTTTCCTTGAGCAGCGCGTCGGCGAATTTCAGGCGGCGCAGGCAAAGGTCGTCGCCGAGGACGAAGGCCACGCGCTCATCGTGCCGGAGCGCGAGCCGGGACACCTGCCTTCCAGCGTGCAGGTGGCTGTCCACTTCCTCGCTGAACAGGTCCACCCCGCGGCAGCGCACCACGCCGCCGTCGTCGCCCGGCTCACGCAGTTCGCATTCGCCCGCCGCGTCGAAGCCTGCCGGCAGATCGCGATCGAGCAGCCAGCGGGTCATGCAGGCCTGCGGCGAGTGCTGCACGTCGGGCAGCAGCACGGGCAAGGTGCCGATGCTGTCCCGCAGGAGGTTCAGCAGTTCCTCGGCCCGCGTCGCGCTCGACGCATCGACATAGATCCAGCCACCGGCCGGGTCGATGAAGGCGTAGAGGAAGGTGTTGCGGGTGAAAGCCCGGGGCAGGCAGTCCTGGATGATCTCGTCCTTGAGGCCCAGGCGCTCCTTGCGGTAGACCTTGCGCCCCTCCTTTTCCTCGATGGCCGCCACGCGCTCGGCCAGCGCCTCGCGAACGACGGTGGCGGGCAGCAGGCGCTCCTCCCGCCGCAGGCGCAACAGGAGGCGCCCCCCGGCGGCGTGCACGAGCGGCCCGTCCTCGACGCCCAGCGGCGAGGACCAGCCCAGGGACAGGGGCTGGCTCGGAGCGCAGGCACGAAAAGTCTTGGCCGCCAGCTGTTCCTCGAGCTGCTCGGCGGTGAGGCTGAAGGGCTGGGTCAGGCGGTAGGCGCGCAGGTTGCGAAACCACATGGCGGTACGTCTCCGGCAAAGCGCGGCATTGTACCCGAGGGCCGCAGGCGACGACGACTCGCGGCTCGAGGAACGCGGCTGAGGTCCGGCTGAGGTCCGGCTTAGCTGCAGCTTGCCCGCCCGCTGGCAGGTTCCTACCATGCACCATCAATCCTGCCTAAGGGGAGCACCACCGTGAAGTACCTGCACACCATGGTCCGGGTCCGGGACCTCGACGAGAGCCTCGACTTCTACTGCAACAAGCTGGGTCTTGCGGAAGTGCATCGCATGGAGAGCGAGAAAGGACGCTTTACGCTGGTCTACCTCGCTGCGCCCGACGACGTGGAGGCGGCGAAAGCGGGGCAGAGCCCGCTGCTGGAACTCACCTGGAACTGGGACCCGGAGGAATACACCGGCGGGCGGAACTTCGGGCACCTCGCCTACCGCGTGGCCGACATCTACGCGCTCTGCGAGTCGCTGCAGGCGGCCGGGGTGACCATCAACCGCCCGCCCCGGGACGGACACATGGCGTTCGTGCGCTCGCCGGACGGCATCTCCATCGAGCTGCTGCAGGCCGGGGGCGCACTGGCACCGAAAGAGCCCTGGGCATCCATGGCGAATACCGGCACCTGGTAGCACCGGCACGGAGCGCGCACCGCCGTGCGCCAGTCCCTTGCAGCCCGGCTCACCGTCCCGCTGACGCTGAGCGCGGGGCTGATCATCGCCCTCGGGCTGCTCGTGGACTACCGGTTGTCGCGCGCCGGGATCATCCGGCAGCTCGAGGATAGCGCCCGCGACTCGCTTGCCAACGCGCGCTCGCTCATCGACGGCATGGCCGAAGGGGTGGAAACCCCGGTGCGCGTGCTCGCGGACCTGGCCGCGCGGGACCCGGGCGATGCGGACAGGCTCGAGCCCGCGCTCGAAGCCCTCGTCCAGAACAACCGCCATGTTTTCGGCGCGGCCCTCGCGGTGAATCCCGAGCTGGTGGACGACCCCGGGGGCTATGCGCCCTTCGTGTTCCGTCGCGGCGAGCGCATCGCGCGCACCACGCTCGCCGGCGGCCCCGAGCCCTACTGGGAGCGGGACTGGTTCCGTGCAGCGGCGGAAGCCGGGGGGCCGCTCTGGGTCGAGCCCTACTATGATGCGGGCGGCGGCGAAGTGCTCATGACCACGTTCTCCGTGCCGGTCTTCACGAGGGCCGGGGCCGCGCGCCGCTTCCTCGGTGTCATCACCGCGGACATCGCCCTGGCGGAGTTCCGCCGCTATCTCTCGGGCGTGGACCTCGGCGAGCACGGCTTCGGCTTCGTGCTCAGCGGCGACGGGGCGCTCCTCGGGGCGCCGCGGGCGGAACTCGCCGTGCGACCGGTCGCAACGGTGCTGGAGCCGCTCGATGGCCGCCGCTGGGACGCCCTGCTCGGGCTGGCCGCAGTCGGTGAAACCGTGACCGCGCCGGTGCGCTGTCCCGGCTTCGACGCCCGCTGCACCGTGCAGCTGCGTCGTATCGAGCCCACGGGCTGGTTCATCGGGGCCGTCTATTCCGAGGCGGAAGTACTGAAACCCCTGCGCGACTACGAGACGCGGGTGATCACCGTGGGCCTGGCCATGCTGGCACTCATCGTGCTCACGGCAACCGTGGTGACCCGCCGGCTGGTCGCTCCCATCCAGGCCCTGGCGCGGGCCAGCGGCGCCATCGCCCGGGGGCACCTCGGTGTCGAACTGCCCCGGGTGCGCAGCGACGACGAGATCGGCCAGCTGGTGCGCGCCTTCGACGCCATGCGCCGCGATCTCGGTGACTATATCGACGATCTCGCCAAGGCCACCGCCAGCCGCAGCCGCCTCGAGGGTGAACTCGCGGCGGCGCGGGATATCCAGCTCTCCATGCTGCCGCAGCGGGGCAGCGCCACGCTGCGCCGGGGACAGATCGCCCTCTGGGCGGTCGTGCGCCCGGCCCGCAGCGTGGGCGGGGACCTCTACTCGTTCCACCTGCAGGGTGACAAGCTGCTCTTTGCCGTCGGCGATGTGTCCGACAAGGGCGTGCCTGCGGCGCTGTTCATGGCACGGGCGATCAGCCTCATCCAGCAATGGGAGGTCCAGCCCGGCGCCGTGCCGCCGGCCGTGGCCCTGCACCAGCTGAACGCCGTCCTGCTCGAGGACAACGACAACTGCATGTTCCTGACGCTGTGCCTCGGCGTGCTGGATACGCGGACCCTGGACCTCGAGATCGCGCTCGCCGGCCACGCGCCGCCCCTGTGCATCGACGGGCGGGGGGCCGGGCCCGTGGCGGTCACCGGCGGACCCGCGCTCGGCCTGAACCCGGATGCGCGCTTCCACGGCGAGGCGCTGCGCCTCGCCCCCGGCGAACGCCTCGCACTGTACACGGACGGCCTCGATGAAGCCTTCAACCCCGACGGTGCCATGCTGGGCAGCGAGGCCCTGGCGCAGATCTTTGCGGAGCGCGCGGCGGAGCCACCCCGGCGCTCGGGCGAGAGCACCATCGCCGCGGTGGATGCCTTTGCCGATGGCACGCCGCAGGCCGATGACATGACGCTCATGATCATTGATGCCCGGCCGCGCGGAGAGCACAGCGGCACGCGCCTTGCCGCCGGGCCGGGCCTGGCATCCACCGGCCTCGGCTGGCTCCAGGCGCAGCCGTTGCTAGCGGAGCTCGGGGAAGACGGCGCGAGGGACCTCACCGTCGCCCTCGAGGAGCTGCTCACCAACATCGAGAAGTATGCCGGACTGCCTGCGGGGTCCGAGGTCATCGTCACCCTCGAGCTGCGGCGGGACGAGGCCGTGCTCACGCTCCGCGACCCCGGCAGTCCCTTCAACCCCTTCGAGGAAGCGCGGCGCGCGCGCCTGGGCGTGCCGAGCGAGCGCGCCGAGATCGGCGGCCTTGGTCTACACTTGCTCTCAGGGCTGACCGATGAACAGCACTACAGTCGCGAACAGGCGCAGAACGTACTGAGTCTCGTCCGCTACCGCCAACCTTCCCACGACGGGCACCGGCAATGGAACTGACGACCTCGGCGACGATCGACGCCGACAAGGACATGGCCCGGGTGACCATGGCAGGCGCCCTCAACACGGAAACGGCCCCGGCCTTCGAGGCCTCCCTCAACGAGGTCATCGCCGGGGGCCGGCACCTGCTCGTGCTGGACATGGCGGACCTCGACTACATCTCCTCAGCGGGCCTGCGGGTGATCTTCAAGGCCGCCAAGCAACTCAAGGCCGAGGGACGCAGCCTCTGCGTGGCCAACCGCCAGGCGCAGATCGCCAAGGTGTTCGAGATCCTGCACGCACTGCCGGACATGCGCGTCTTCGCCAGTGACCGGGAACTGGACGAGTACCTCGACGCCATGCAGGACCGGGTCCGGGGCGGCCGGGACTAGCTGCGTTCCGTACCCCGGGCGGTGGCGCGCTCCAGGAAGGCGAGAATCCAGCGCCCGATACGCTCGCGCTCCGGCGCCTCCGCGAGGGAGGCCATGCCCGCCCTATAGACATCTTCACCAATGAGTTCGCGGCGAAAGTCCATGATGGCCTCCGCGTAGCCGGGGACGAACTCGGGGTGCCCCTGGAACGTGAGTATGTGCTCGCCAATCTGGCAGACAGCGTTCTCGCAGAAGTCGCTGCCGGCCAGCACGGCCGTACCGGGTGCGGGCCGCTCGACCTGGTCCTGGTGGCTCACCAGCACGCGGAAACTGCGGTCGCCCCCGTCGAACCAGGCGGGCGCCTCGCGGAATGCGTGCCGGTGCAGCCCGACGCCCCAGCCCTTCGCCGACTTGCCCACCTCGCCGCCGAGGGCCTGCGCCACCGCCTGGTGGCCGAAGCAGATGCCCACCAGCGGCTTGCGGGCCTCGTGGAGTTCGCGGATGAAGGCGCAGAGCCGGTGAATCCAGGGCAGGTCCTCGTAGACGCTGAACTTGCTGCCGGTGATCAGCCAGGCGTCGGCTTCATCCACGCCGGCCGGGAACTCCCCGGCCTCCACGTGCCAGGTGGCGAAGGCGAGCGACGGGTCGAGGCCGCCGAGCAGCGCCTCGAACATGTCCGGGTACTCGCCGTAGGTAGCGGCCCACTCGGGGCGGACCGTGTCGGTGCGCAGGATGCCCAGCTTCATGGCGGTGTCGTCTCCGGTGGCTCCCTCGGGGCGCGGCTCCGGCTCGAGCCGCGGACAGGGGGCATGGTAGGAAGCGCCCCCGCGGCTGTCCATAACACCCCGGCGGTGGTCCTTGCGCTACCATGGCAGCCAGCCGAAGGAGGACCCGATCGCCGTGCCACCCCTTGCCCTGCTTCTCTGCCTGCTCGCTGTGCCCGCGGTCGCCGATGGTTACCTCGGCAGCGAACGCTGCGCGGATTGCCACGCAACCGAGTACCGGGCCTGGCGGGATTCCCATCACGACCTGGCCATGCAGCTGCCAACCCCCGGGACGGTACTCGGCGACTTCGACGATGCCCGCTTCCGCTACAACGGCGTGGAGACCCGCTTCTTCCGCCGCGGCGACGCCTTCATCGTGCGCACCGACGGGCCCGACGGCAGCCTGTCGGACTACGAGGTCGCCTACGTCTTCGGGGTCTACCCCCTGCAGCAGTATCTCCTGCCGCTCGGGGACGGCCGCCTGCAGGCGCTGTCGATCGCCTGGGATGCGCGGCCGGCAGCGGAGGGCGGGCAGCGCTGGTACCACCTGTACCCGGAGGAGGCCGTCGACCACGACGACCCCCTGCACTGGACGGGGCCCTACCAGAACTGGAACGCCCGCTGTGCCGAGTGCCACAGCACGGACGTGCGCAAGCACTATTCGCCGGCCAGCGGGCGTTACGACACGAGCTACGCGGCGATCGACGTCGGCTGCGAAGCCTGCCACGGCCCGGGCGGGCAGCACGTCGCGCTGGCAGAGGCGGGCGACCTCGCCGGGGCCGCCGCCGGCGGCTTTCCTGTGGACCTCACCCAGCGCGGCGCCTGGCGCTTCCCCGATGGCGCGGCCATCGCCCGCCGGGAAACCCCCGTCACCGATAACCGGCAGATCGACAGCTGCGGCCGCTGTCACGCACGGCGCGGCACGCTCGGGGACTACCACTACGGTGCCGACCTGCTCGACACCCATCGCCTGTCGTTCCTGCAGCCGCCGCTCTACCACGCCGACGGGCAGATCCGCGACGAGGTCTACGTCTACGGCTCCTTCGTGCAGAGCAAAATGCACCGGGCCGGGGTCGTCTGCAGCAACTGCCACGAGCCGCACAGCAACGCCCTGCGGGCGCCCGGCAACGGCGTCTGCGCGCAGTGCCACAAGCCGGCGGTCTACGACAGCGCGGCGCACCACCATCACGCGCCGGGTCCCGGCAGCCAGTGCGTCGACTGCCATATGCCGGCGACGACCTACATGGGCGTGGACGCGCGGCGGGACCACAGCATGCGGATCCCGCGCCCGGACCTGTCCCTCGTGCTCGGCACGCCCAATGCCTGCACGGACTGCCACGGTGACCGCGACGACACCTGGGCGCTGGCCGCCCTGCGCGGCTGGGGCATCGACCCCGGTGACACGGCCAGGCACCCGGCGCGGGTGCTGCAGCGCCTGCGGGAGGGTGACCGCCGCGCCGCCGCGGGTGTCCGCGCGCAGGTGACCGATCCGGCTCTCGCTCCGCTCTGGCGCGCCACGGCGATGGAGACGCTGGGAAACAGCGGCGACGGGCGCCTGGCGGACACGGCCGCGACGCTGCTTGCCAGCGACCAGCCGCTGCTGCGCCTCGCGGCCGCGCGCAGCGCGCAGGCGCTGCCGCCGGGCCAGCGCTACACGCTGCTCCGCCCACTGGTCACCGACCCGGTCAGCGCGGTGCGCATGGAGGTGGCGGCCGCTCTCGCCGCCGTGCCCCTGGACCGGCTCGGCGACGACGACCGCATGGCCCTGGAAGCACTCTTTGCGGAGTACCTGGTCATTCAGGCTAAGCATGCGGACATGCCCTCCGTCCAGCTGCAACTCGGGCTCTTTCACAGCGCCCGCGGGGACCTGGCCGCCGCTGAAGCGGCCTACCGGGAAGCCCTGCGCCTGAACCCGCAGCTGGTACCGGCTCACCTCAATCTCGCCGACCTGCTGCGCGCCGGCGGCCGCGAGGCCGACGCCCGTGCGCAGCTGCAGCTCGCCCGGCAGATCGCGCCGGAAAGCGGTGATGTTCTCTTCGCCCTGGGCCTTTCAGCCATCCGGGGCGGCGACCGCGAGCGGGCGCTCGACTACCTGGCCGCTGCCGCGGAGCGGGAGCGCAGCGGCACGCGGCACCGCTACGTCCACGCCGTGGCGCTGCACGACCTCGGCGACCCCGGCGCCGCCGTGCGCGCGCTGCGCGGCCTCAACCGCGCGGCGCCGGGCAATCCGGAAGTGCTGCTGGCGCTCGCCAACTACAGCGCCGAACTCGGCATGGTCAAGGAAGCCGCCTACTACGCCAGCGAACTGGCCGCCATGGAGCCGGGTAACGCCCGCTGGCGCCGCCTCGCGCAGCGCTTCGGCGCGATGGCCGAAGGCCGCTAGCTAGCCAGCGGGCGGGCGGACTCTCCGCGCAGCGACCTTCAGTCCTGGCGGAATACCAGCTGCACCGACACCGGCACGGCGGTGCTGATGGAGGCAAGGCCCGCCAGTTCCTGGAGCTTCGCGATACCGGCGCCGAGATCGAAGTCCGCGGCGTCGACCACCAGCGGCTCGAGGGTCGAGACCGCAAGGCTGCCATCGGCCGCATGAACAACAGTGAGGGGCACTGCGTAGCGCTTGCTGCTGCCGTGCATGGACACTGTCAGCTCCACGTCCTGCGTCCGGTGGCCCGCGGTTTCCAGCACCGCGGGGTCGACCACGGCGCTGACCACAAGCTCCGGATACTCGCCGGTTTCGAACAGGAACTCGCGCATCCGCGTGTTGCGGATCTGGATCGCGGTCTCGACGCTGTCCAGCGGCACCTCGACACGGGCTTCACCTTCGTCGGTCACCACGCCGGAGAGCTCCCGGAAGTAGTGCACCTCCGCCTTGTCGCCATTCTTCGTGGAAATGAAGCTGAGCCGGGATGCATCGGCGTCCAGCGCCCAGTCGGCCCGGGCGGCAGTGCTGGCCGCGATGAGCAGCGCGGCTGCCGTTGCGCGGGTGATGTGCGTCAGCATGGCAACCTCCTTGGTGTGCCTGGGAGTGTGTCGGAACAGCCCATACCCTTCCTACGGCAGTTCAGCTGCGGCCGATGAACCCGGCACGGGCCGGGCCCGCGGCGCCTCAGGCCAGCACTTCCGCCAGGTCGCCCTTGGATTCGAGCCAGTGCTTGCGGTCGGCGGCGCGTTTCTTGGCCAGCAGCATGTCGAGCAGGTTATTGGTCTCGTCACCCGCGTCGACCACCAGGCGCACGAGACGGCGGGTGTCCGGGTCCATGGTGGTTTCCCGGAGCTGCAGCGGGTTCATCTCGCCGAGGCCCTTGAAGCGCTGCACGCCCACCTTGCCGCGCTTGCCGTCGGCCGCGATGCGGTCGAGGATGCCCTGCTTCTCGCCTTCGTCGAGAGCGTAGTAGACCTCCTTGCCGACGTCGATGCGGTACAGGGGCGGCATGGCCACGAAAACGTGGCCGGCGGTGACCAGCGGGCGGAAGTGGCGCACGAAGAGGGCGCAGATGAGCGTCGCGATGTGCAGCCCGTCGGAGTCCGCGTCGGCGAGGATGCAGACCTTGCCGTAGCGCAGCCCGGTGAGATCGTCGCTGCCCGGGTCGATGCCGAGGGCCACGGAAATGTTGTGTACTTCCTGGGAGGCAAGGATTTCCTGCGCATCCACCTCCCAGGTGTTCAGGATCTTCCCGCGCAGCGGCAGGATCGCCTGGAATTCGCGGTCCCGGGCCTGCTTGGCGGAACCGCCGGCGGAGTCGCCCTCGACCAGGAACAGCTCGCTGCGCGCGGTGTCCTCGCTCGCGCAGTCGGCAAGCTTGCCGGGCAGCGCCGGGCCGGCGCTGACCTTCTTGCGCGCGACCTTCTTCGCCGAGCGCAGCCGCCGCTGGGCGCTGTTGATGCACAGCTCCGCCAGCCGCTCGGCATCGCCGGTGTGCTGGTTGAGCCAGAGGCTGAACGCGTCCTTGGCGCAGCCGGACACGAACGCCGCCGCCTCCCGGGACGACAGCCGCTCCTTGGTCTGGCCCGAGAACTGCGGGTCCTCCAGCTTGCTCGAGAGCACGTAACAGCAGCGCTCCCAGATGTCCTCGGGGGTCAGCTTGACGCCGCGCGGCAGCAGGTTGCGCAGCTCGCAGAACTCGCGCATCGCCTCGAGCAGCCCGCTGCGAAGCCCATTCACGTGGGTGCCGCCCTGGGGCGTGGGGATAAGATTGACGTAGGACTCCGCGACCACCTCGCCGCCCTCCGGCAGCCACTGCACGGCCCAGTCTACCGCCTCGCCGGCACCGGAAAAGCTGCCGGTGAAGGGCTCCTCGGGAATCGCCGGCCAGTCGATGGTCGCGTCGGCGAGGTAGTCCGTGAGGCCGTCCTCGTAGTACCACTCCTCGCTCTCGTTCTTCTTCTCGTCGGTAAAGCGCACGCGCAGGCCGGGGCAGAGCACGGCCTTGGCCCGGAGCACGTGCACCAGGCGCGGCACGGAGAAATTCATCGAGTCGAAGTACTTCGGGTCCGGCAGGAAGCGCAGGCTGGTTCCCGTGTTGCGCTTGCCGCAGCTGTCGATGACCTCGAGGTCGCGGGTCTTCTCACCGCCGGCGAAGGCCATCCGGTGCACCTGCCCGCCGCGGCGGATCGTGATCTCCAGTTCCCTCGACAGGGCGTTGACCACGGAGACGCCGACACCGTGGAGGCCGCCGCTGTACTGGTAGTTCTTGGAGGAGAACTTGCCGCCGGCGTGCAGCGTGGAGAGGATCACCTCCACCCCCGGGCGGCCCTCGCCTGGATGCGTGTCTACGGGCATGCCGCGGCCGTCGTCGGCGACGGTCACCGAGCCGTCGGCGTGGAGCACCACGTCGATGCGGCTGGCGTGGCCGGCGAGCGCCTCGTCGACGCTGTTGTCGATGACCTCCTGGGCCAGGTGGTTGGGACGGCTGGTATCGGTGTACATGCCGGGGCGCTTGCGCACCGGCTCCAACCCGGTGAGGACCTCGATGTCTTCGGCGGTGTAGTTGCTCATGGCGTCTCGGCTGGCTGCAGGGTGCGCGTCGGGAGAGGCCGCCACGGGCGGCGGCACACCGGCGCGATTGTACACGAGGGCAGACGCCGCGGGACCGGGGTGACCCGCAGCGGCGGTCTACTGGTAGCCGCGGGAATCGAGGTCCACGGGCAGGTCGACGGGGACGCGGGTCACGGCGCTGTCGATCCGGCCGTCCGGGTGCAGCGCCAGCCAGCGGAACCCCGGCGCCGCGTCATCCACGGCAAAGCCGGCCTGCTGCGGCTTGAACTGGACGCAGGTAGAAGGCGTGCAGAGCAGCTTGAGGCCGTCGCGGTCACGCTCCAGCGCCTGGTGCACGTGACCCCAGAGCAGGCCCCGGGCGCCGGGGAAGCGCTCGAGCACGGCGAAGAGCCGGTCCGCATCGGCCACGCGCTGCTCGTCGAGCCAGGCGCAGCCCACGGGCACGGGCTGGTGATGCAGGCACACCAGCGTGTGCAGGCCCGACGCCGCGGCCGCCGAGAGGCCCGCCTCCAGGTGGGCAAGCTCCGCGTCTCCGAGCCGCCCGCCGACCTCCCCGGGGACCTGGGAATCCAGCATGAGCACCTGCCAGGCGCCGAGGCGCAGCTCCCGCGGCAGCCGCGCCTCGCCGGCGACCGCAGCCATGCTCGCGCGGTCGTCGTGGTTGCCGGGCAGCCAGAAGTGGCGGGGCGTGACGGCGTCGAGGTAACCGAGGAGCCGCTCGTAGGCCTCCGGCGCACCGGCGTCGGCCAGGTCGCCGGTCGCCAGCAGCGCATCCGGCGCCGGGTGCGCTCGGCGGAGTGCCTCGAGCACGGCGAGGAGGGAGCGGTCCGTGTCCATGCCGATGAGGGTCCCGCCGGCGGTGGCCGAGAGGTGTGTGTCGGTCACCTGGACAAGCTGCACCGTGCCACCGGGGTCGGAAATGGAGAGTTCTGGAACCGCGCCGGCCGACATGCCCGGGCCCGTCAGGCCTCCGAACTGCGTTCGGCGACGCCACGCGGCAGGGGCGCCAGGCCGTGCTGGAGACAGTGCTCCAGCCAGTCGGCGAGGAAACGGTTCTGCTGGTTCTTCTCGTCCTGCTGGTGCATCGCCGGGTTCGGGTAGCCGTAGCGGCCACGCACGGTGCCGCTGGTCTGGAAGGAAATGACCTCGAGCATGGCGGCATCGTGATAGGCGCGCACGTCGATGCACAGCGGCGCCAGCCAGCGCTCCACGTGGGCCAGGGAATGCAGGCGCACGTGGGTGGTGTAGCGGCTGCGCTCGAGCACCTCGAGCAGCACGCGCTCGTCGCCGAGCTGGAACTCGCGGCGGTTCGTCACCTCGTAGTCCGGGAACAGCCGCACCAGCCGCGCGTAGTTCGCCTCGCACAGGGCATGCAGGGCCGTCAGGTCCACCTGGTAGCGGGGTTTTTTGTGACGAGGCTGTGCCAGCGCCGGTCCCTCCGGATGCGTCTCATGAAAAACGACAGGGCGAGCCGTTGCTGAGACCAGCGACCCCACCGCCCGTGGCGTCGAAGAAGTGTAACACCTAAGATAGCGACTGCTGCCGGGGGGTTCTTTTTTTGTTAACTGTTGCACAGGCCCCTGCGCCGCCGCCGGGCCCCCTGTTAAACTCGGCTGGCGGCAAGCCCGACTGACAAGACACAGGATCTTTCGCATGAAATTACCTGGCGCGGCCCCCTTGGCGCTGGCTTTGGCCCTGCTCAGCGGGACCGCCGGCGCCGAGTCGCTCACCGATATCTACGAGCTGGCGCTGGAGAACGACGCCCAGCTCAAGGCCGAGGAGGCACAGTACCGGGCCGCCCTCGAGGACGAGAAAGTGGCGCTGTCGGCGCTGCTGCCGCAGGTGAGCGCGGGCTACAGCTTCCAGGATTCGGACGTCGAGACCACGGCTCCCGGCATCATCGGCTTCGACGGCTCGGGCACGCCGATCATCGGCGATACCTTCGACAACACCAAGACAGATGTCGACACCTACCAGGTGTCCCTGTCCCAGGCAATCTTCGACCTTCCCGCCTGGTTCAGCTTCCAGTCTGGCAAGGAGCTGACGAAGCAGGCGGAAGCCACCTTCGCGGCCAACCAGCAGAACCTCATCGTCCGCGTCGTTGAAGCCTACCTCGGCGTCCTGCGGGCCGCCGACAACCTCGAGGCCTCCCGGGCCCAGGAGCGCGCCTTCGAGCGGCAGCTGGAGCAGACCCGGCAGCGCTTCGAGGTCGGCCTGATCGCCATCACCGACGTCTACGAGGCCCAGGCCGCCTACGACCTCGCGCAGGTCACGCGTATCCGCGACGAGAACGCCCTCGACGTGGCGCAGGAGCGCCTGAGCGTGCTCACCGGCAAGCGCCACGACAATCTCGAGGTGCTCGCCGAGGCCTTCGAACCGAAGAAGCCGGACCCGATCGAGCGCGACGCCTGGGTCGAGTTCGCCCTCGAGAACAACTTCAACCTGCAGGCGGCACAGTACGCCGAGGAGGCCGCGCGGCAGAACGCCAGGGCGCGCAAGCTCGCGCACGCCCCCACGATCAGCGGTACCGCCCAGTATTCCGAGTCCGAGACCACCGGCTCGCGCTTCCAGGACCCGGCCGGCATTTTCAACTTCCCGCCGGACCAGGAGCGAGATGTCACCGCCTTCGGTATCGAGGTCAACCTGCCTCTCTACTCCGGCGGCGCCATCAGCGCCAACCGCCGGCGCGCCGCCCAGGAGTTCATCGCCGCGCGGGAGAACCGCATCAACCTGTCGCGCAACACGGTGACCGAGGCCCGCTCGCTGCACCTGACGGTACTCAGTGACGTCGCCCAGGTGGCGGCGCGCAAGCAGAGCATCGTCTCCTCGAAGAGCGCCCTGGATGCCACCCAGGCGGGCTACGAAGTGGGCACCCGCAACGTGGTCGATGTGCTCAATGCCCAGAACACGCTGTTCGCCGCCCAGCGCGACTACGCCAACAGCCGCTACGATTACATCCTGAACATGCTGCGGCTCAAGGAGCAGGCGGGCCTGCTGAGCCCCGAGGACATCTACCGCCTCGACGGCTCCCTGGTCGAGCCGCCGCCGCCCACGGCCTCCGAGGACGGCAGGGAGGAGTAGCCCCGTCGCCATGGGCCTCGAGCTGCCCGTCGCCATCGACCGTGTGCCCGGCTTCCTGGCGCCGGACGAGGGCGAGGCCCTCTACCGGCACGGTTGCGGGGCGGCCCCGCTCGGCCCCCTGGTCGAAATCGGCAGCTACTGCGGCCGCTCTACCGTCTACCTGGGCTGCGCCTGCCGCGACGTAGGCGGCGCCCTCTACGCGGTGGACCACCACCGCGGCTCCGAGGAGCACCAGCCCGGCGAGGCCTTTCACGACCCCGCCCTCCTCGACCCGGCCACGGGCGCGGTGGATACTTTCCGCAGCTTTCGCCAGACCATTGCCAGCGCGGGCCTCGAAGCCTTCGTGCTGCCCGTGGTGGCGGAAGGCACGCTGTTCGCCAGCCACTTCCCGGGACCGGCTGGCCTGGTGTTCATCGACGGTGGACACAGCCTCGACGCCGCGCTGACGGACTACCGCGCCTGGGCCGGCAAGGTCGCCCGGGGCGGCGTCCTCGCCATTCACGACGTCTACCCGGACCCGGCAAGCGGCGGCCAGGCGCCGGCGGCGGTGCGCCGGCTGGCGCTGGACTCGGGGCTGTTCGCCGAGATCGACGCCGCGGAGAGCCTGCGGATCCTCAGGCGACTGTAGCAGGCCGTGCGCGCGGCGCGGACGCCGGCGCCTACAAGCGCGGCGGACGCGCGCTTTCCCGGGCCTCGCCGCCACCCAGCAGTTCCACCGAGGTGAACAGGCGAGCGGCACCCGTATGGCCGGTGAGGGCATCGGCGGCGAGGAGCACGGCACCGGCGGTCCAGGTGGGCTTCTCCGCCGGCCAGAGCAGGTCCTCCACGAACTGGTAACCGGTCCAGTAGGCGCCGTCGCCGTCGCGCCACTGGTGCAGCCAGCTGTAGAGCTCGACCGCCCGGGCGTGGTCGCCGGCGGCGAGCAGGGCCATGACCAGCTCGCAGGACTCGGCCACGGTCACCCAGGGTTCCTCCACCACGCAGCGGCAGCCGAGTCCGGGCTCGACGAAGGCCTCCCAGCGCGCGGCGAGGCGCTCCCGCGCCGCCGCACCCTGCACCGCCCCGGTGAGGACCGGGTAGAACCAATCCATGGAGAAGCGCGCCTTGCTTTCCCAGCTGCGGTCGAAGCGCTCCGGACGCCGGCGCAGAACCTCGCCGAGCCGCGCCCGGGCACGCAGCCAGCCCGGGCGCGGCCGGCCGAGGGTCACCGCGATATTGCTCGCGCACTCGAGGCTCTTGTAGATGGAGCTGCAGCCGGTCACGAGCGCGTCACCCTTCGGCCGCCCGTCGCCGTCCACGGCCCAGTCGATCTCGCCGTGCGCCGATTGAAGCGACAGCACAAAGGTCACGGCCCGCTCCACCATCGGCCAGTAGCGCTCGAGGAACGCGTCATCTCCGGTCACGAGGTAGTGGTGCCAGACGCCGGTGGCGGCGTAGGCGACGAAGTTGCTTTCCCGGCGCTCGCGGTTGTCCGGCAGTTCGCCGCGGTAGGCCGCCCACCAGCTCCCATCCTCGAGCTGCCGTGCTGCGAGCCAGGCGTAGGCGCGCTCGGCGGCCTCGATCTCGCCGCCGATGGCCAGGCCCATGGCCGCCTCCACGTGGTCCCAGGGGTCCGTGTAGTTGCCCGGGAACCAGGGGATCTCGCCGCTCTCGCACTGGCTGTCGAGGATGAACTGCACCGTCGGCCGCAGCAGGTCCCGCGGGAAGAGGCCGGGGCTCAGGTAGGGCCCGCTCACGAGGCGGCCTCGCGGCGGAAATAGAGCACCACGCTCTTGCCCAGGAAGGGATCGAGGAGCTTCTCGAGGCGGCGGGTCAGCCAGGGAGCCTTCAGCATGTCCCACACGAGCAGCTGGTGCCAGGCGCGCACCAGCCAGCTGCGCTCGCGGCGTTCCCAGCACAGGCACTGCAACCACCAGTAGGGGACGTGCAGCGCGTGCGCGCCGTGCCGGTGGTAGCAGCGATAGCCCGCGCCGGCGACTTCCCGCTCCAGGACCTCGCGGCGGAAGATGCGCAGGTGGCCGCCGGGCACCTGGTGGTAGGCGCGGCTCAGGCGCCAGCACAGGCGCTCCGGCCAGGCCCGCGGCACGCTCACGCAGAGCAGCCCGTCGGGGCGGAGCACCCGGGTCGCCTCGGCCAGGGCGGCGCGATAGTCCGGGATGTGCTCGAGCACTTCGCTCATGATCACCGCGTCGAAAGCGCCATCGGCAAAGGGCAGCGTGAGCGCGTCGGCGGCCACCACCGCCGCGGGGGCGGGCGGCGGCAGCTCCGCCAGGCGCGCGCGGGCCGTGGTGAGGTCGTCGAGGGACAGGTCGACCCCCACGGTCTCGAAACCGGCGAAGGCGGCGCCGTGCACGTGACGCCCCTCGCCGCAGCCCAGGTCGAGCACCCGGGCCCCGGCGGGCAGGGCCAGGAAACTGAAATCAACGGTCTGCACGGGCAAGAACGCTGCGGTAGTAGGCGACCATCGCGCTGGCGCAGACAGACCAGCTGAAGTTGTCCACGATGCGGCGCCGGCCGGCGGTGCCGAGCGCCTCGCGGCGCGCCGGGTCGTCGAGGAGGCCGCGCAAGGCGGCGGCGAGCGCCGGCGCATCGCCCCGCGGCACGGTGACGCCGGCGTCGCCGACGATCTCCGGCAGGGCGCCGCCATCGGTCGCCACCACCGGCACGCCGCAGGCCATGGCCTCACCCGCGGGCAGGCCGAAGCCCTCGTAGAGCGAGGGCACCACGGCGACGGTCGCCTCCGCGTAGCGCTGCACCAGCGTCTCGGTGCTGATACCGCTCTCGAAGCGCACGCGGCCGGCGAGCCCGAGCCGGTCGATCAGCTGCTCGGTCTTGCCGCCGGGCTGGGGCCGGCCGATAACCAGCAGTTCGAGATCGGGGGCTTCGCGCAGGAGTTCGGCGTAGGCCAGCAGGAGGTAGCGCAGGCCCTTCAGCGGCGCATCGGCGGAGGCCGTCGCCATCAGCCGCCGCGGGTGCCGCGCAACGTGGGGTAGCGGCCGGAAGACGGCGGTGTCGATGCCGTTGTAGACCAGGTCGACCCGGGCCGGGTCGATGCCGAAGTCCGCGCCGATGTCGCGGCGGGAGCACTCGGATACCGTGACAACGTGGTCAAGGCCACGGGCCACGCGTTTCTGCATGCCCAGGAAGCTGTGCCAGCGCCGGATCAGCAGCCGCTCCAGCGGGCCGCGCGCAGCGGCGAGGGCGAGGCGCAGGTCGTGGGTGATCGGGTGGTGGATGGTGCTGACCAGGGGGATGCCGAGGCGCTGCAGCGTCAGCATGCCGTAGGACAGGCTCTGGTTATCGTGCACGAGGTCGTAGCGGTCCCGGTGCCGGCGCAGGTACTTCACCGCCCGGCGGCCGAAGGTATAGGGCTCGGCGAAGCCGCCGGTGAGCTTGCTCGTCCACTCGACCATGTCGGTAAAGGAGGCCAGGTGGCGCGGCCGCAGGGAGCCGAGACCGTGCTCGAACAGGTCCAGGCTCGGCAGCTTGATGAGCGGGACCCGCGGGTCGAGGTGGGGGTAGGGGGGACCGGAAATCACGTCGACCCGGTGACCGGCATCGACCAGTGCCTTACTCAGGTACTTGAGGTAGATGCCCTGCCCACCGCCGTAGGGTTGGCTGCGATAGCCGAGGAGGGCGATACGCAGCGGCCGGTCGAGCGCGGCGGCGGCCCCGGGCGGAGGCGGCATGGGCCCGGCGGCCGGGATGCCCTCGCGGAGCAGGGCCAGGTTGTTGTCGAACTGTGTGATCTCGGCGTCCCCCGATCGGTGCCGGCCCCGCGTGCGCACCTCTCCCGGCGCCTCGCGGGGCACGCGGTAGAGGGGGGAATCGGGCGGGCGAGTTCTCCTGCCGGAAAGTTGCCAATGTTAACAACGGCGCCGGGGAAATTCACCCGTCGGAGCGCGCTCACGCGGCGACGGCGGGGCGACAGGGCCCGCCCGCCGTCGCTATACTGGCCGGCCCCAGGGACGGAGCGGCGAGCCATGGCCACAGGAGAGACCAGCTACCGGGGCATCATCCTCGCCGGCGGCAGCGGCACCCGCCTGCACCCGCTCACCAGCACCGTGAGCAAGCAGCTCATGCCCGTCTACGACAAACCCATGATCTACTACCCGCTGGCCACGCTCATGGCCGCGGGCATCCGCGATATCCTGGTCATCACCACCCCGCGGGACCAGCGTGCCTTCGCCGACCTCCTCGGCGACGGCAGCCAGTGGGGCATCAGCCTGCAGTACACGGTGCAACCGAGCCCGGACGGCCTCGCCCAGGCGTTCATCCTCGGCCGGGAATTCATCGGCGGGGCCCCGGCGGCGCTCGTCCTCGGCGACAACATCTTCTACGGCCACGGCTTCACCGACTCCCTGCGCAGCGCCGCCGCCCGGGAGCACGGGGCCTCGGTCTTCGCCTACTACGTGCAGGACCCGGAGCGCTACGGCGTGGTCGCCTTCGACGAGGCCGGTGTAGCCATCGACATCGAGGAAAAGCCGGCGCAGCCGCGTTCGAGCTACGCGGTCACCGGCCTCTACTTCTACGACAATGACGTGGTCGACATCGCGGCCGGCATCCGGCCCTCGGCCCGGGGGGAGCTCGAGATCACCGACGTCAACCGGGCCTACCTCGCCCGCGGCGACCTGCGGGTGGAAGTCATGGGCCGCGGCACCGCCTGGCTGGACACGGGCACGCACAATTCGCTGCTCGATGCCGCCAACTTCATCCGCGTGGTCGAGGAGCGCCAGGGCCTGAAGATCGCCTGCCCCGAGGAAATCGCCTTCCGCATGGGCTACATCGACGCGGCCCAGCTCGAGGCGCTCGCCGCGCCGCTCGAGAAGAGCGGCTATGGCCTCTACCTGCAGCGCCTGCTCCAGGGCGACATGGCGGTGTTCGATGGACTTTGAAGCCACGGCAATCCCCGGCGTCTACCTCCTGAAGCCCCGGGTCTTCGGCGACAGCCGGGGGTTCTTCCTCGAGAGCTGGAACGCCGCCACCTTCCGCGATGCGGGCTTCGATCTCACCTTCGTGCAGGACAACCACAGCCGCTCGGGCCGGGGCACGCTGCGCGGCCTGCACTACCAGACGGAACACACCCAGGGAAAACTCGTTCGGGTGACCAGCGGCCGCGTTTTCGACGTGGCCGTGGACCTGCGCCGCGACAGCCCGACTCTCGGCCGGTGGGTCGGCGCGGAACTCGGCGACCACAACCACCACATGCTCTGGGTGCCGCCGGGCTTCGCCCACGGTTTCTACGTACTCTCGGAGAGCGCCGACTTTCTCTACAAGTGCACGGACCGCTACCACCCGGAGTCCGAGGTCACCCTCGCCTGGGACGATCCCACGGTCGGCATCGACTGGCCGATCCCCGGCGACGAGCCGCCGCGCCTGTCCGACAAGGACCGCCAGGGCCTGGCTTTCGCCGAGGCACCGCTGCTGGGCTGAACGGGCGCCGCTCGCCTGCTGTATTCAGTTATTCTGTGATGGCTCATGGCGGATTCCCGGGGCGGATGCCGGGGGGCGTCCCCAGTCGCTCCCCGATACACGCTTTGTGGGGACGCCCCCCGGCACCCGCCCCTACCGCCGTGCAAATTCAACCGCGCTGACAATCGGTACGGCGCCAGGGGCGAGGGCGGGAGGCTTCTCTCACAAAGCGTGTATCGGGGAGCGACCC
>NZ_JBTOLW010000015.1:0-78379 GCF_054552115.1 Pseudohaliea sp.
TACATACCAGCGTTTTGGAGGGGATCAACAACCGAATAAAGGTCATCAAGCGGATGGCCTATGGCTACCGGGACGAGGCGTATTTCTTCCTGAAGATCCGCGCGGCGTTCCCCGGTAATCTACGATGAACCTTTTTTTTGGGTGCCTGCCAGGGAGGTATCACCATGACCATCGATAAGGACCGCCGCCGCACGGTCGCTGGCCTGGCAGCCGGCACGGCCCTCGTTCTCACCGGCTGCGCCGGGAGCCGCGAAAGACCGGCGTCCCTCCGCTTCGCCCATGGCGTTGCGAGTGGTGACCCCACGGAGACCTCTGCCGTGTTGTGGACGCGTCTCTCCGGGGTGACGTCGGATACGCCCGTGAGCTGGGAGCTCGCCCATGACCGCACATTCCGGCGCCTGGCGGGCCGCGGTGTGGCAGCCGCGCTCGCGGACCGGGACTTCACGGTGAAGGTGGACGCGAGGGGGCTGGAGGCGGGCACCCGCTACTTCTACCGCTTTCGTGCCGCCGGCAAGACATCACCGGTAGGACGCACCCGCACCCTGCCGACCGGGACCGTGGCGGCGCTCGGCTTCGCGGTCGCCTCCTGTTCCAACTACCCCTTCGGCTATTTCAACGCCTACGAGGCCATGGCGCTTGACCCGGAGGTCGATTTTGTCCTGCACCTCGGAGACTATCTTTACGAGTACGCCGCCGATGGCTGGGGTGCGGAGCAGGGTGCGAGCCTCGGCCGCCTGCACCGGCCGGCCAACGAGACCGTGACCCTGGCGGACTACCGTCTGCGCCACGCGCAATACAAGGGCGATCCGCAGTCGCAGGCGCTGCACGCGGCACACCCGCTGATTCCCCTCTGGGACGACCACGAGTCCGCGAACAACCCGTGGACCGGCGGCGCGGAGAACCACCAGCCGGCAACGGAGGGTGCGTGGAACGCCCGGCGCGCTGCGGCCACCCGCGCCTGGTTCGAGTGGATGCCGGTGCGCGACCCGTCTCCGGGGCAGGCACCGTGGGACTACTGGCGCAGCTTCCGCTTCGGTGACCTCGCAACCCTGGTGACGCTGGAGACCCGCCACGGCGCCCGCGCGCAGCAGGTGGAATATGCTGACCATCCGGAAGCGCTGGCGGGGCCGGAAGCGGCAGGGCGGTTCCTGGCCGAAGTCGTCGGTGACCCGGCCCGGCGTCTGCTCTCGCCGGAACAGGAGCGCTTCGTGGCTGACGCGCTGGCCGGGTCGGTGCGCGAGGAGCAGCCCTGGCGCCTGGTGGGGAACCAGGTGCCGATGGCGCGCACGGCGGCTCCACGGCTCAGCGAGGCGGACCTGGCCAGCCTGGCGCCGGCAGCACCCGCTGACGAGCTCGAGCGAGTGCGCGGCCTGGCGGAACGGGCTGCCCTCGGCCTGCCGCTCTACCTCGATCCGTGGGATGGCTACCCGGCCGCCCGGGAACGGTTCTACGCGGCGGCCCGCGCTGTTGGCGCCGGTGACCTGCTGGTGCTCACCGGGGACAGCCACAGTTTCTGGGCCAATGCGCTGCACGATGCGGCGGGAAGTCCCATGGGCCTGGAACTCGGTACAGCGGGCATCACCTCACCCGGTGATTTCGCGCGCCTCGGCCGGGACGGTGCCCGGTTACTTGACCGGCGGCTCGTCGAGGCTAACCCGGAGGTTCTCTGGACCGACGGTCTGCACAACGGCTACCTGCGCCTGCGGCTGACCCCGGCGCGGGCCCACGCGGACTATATCGCCGTCAGTTCCGTGGTGGAGCGGGACTACCGGCTGTCGCGCCTGCGGCGCTTGCGCGTGGGCCGGGGGGAGAGCGGGCTGGCCTGGGACTGGGGCTAGTGACTGCCCGGGTCGACCTGCCCTTCGCCCCCTTCGCCCCCTTCGCCCCCTTCGTCGCGCCGTCCCAGGCGCCCTGCCTGCGGCCGCGCCAGGCGCGGGTCGGCCTCGCCGCGGTAGGGGAGCTCACCGTCTCGCTCCGGCGGGTAGAAGTGCACGCCGGACAGGGTCACCCAGGCCGCTTGCGACTGCCGGGGTGACAGGAAACTGCGCAGCCAGACCCCGCCGATTGCCGCCAGCAGCGCCGCTCCGAGGCTGAGCCCCGCGAGGAGCCAGTAGTCGGGGCCGATGCGTGTGCTCACCGGGGACGGCTCGGCGATGACCGCGACCTCCGGGTACTTGTCGACCCGGCGCACGTCCAGCTGCACCAGCCGTGCCCGCGTCTCGCGCTTCAGCTCCTCGAGGCGCTCGATATCGGCCTGCAGCGCGGCGTGGGTGGCGTAGGTTTCGTTGAACGATGCCACCGCCGCCCGGTGCTCGGCAAAGCGCGCCTCGAGCTCCCGCACCGTGGCGCGCGCCGTGTCGTAGGCGCGCTGAGCGCCAGCCAGCTCGAGCTGCCGGCCCCGGTCCATCAGTTCGGCGATCTCCCCCTGGACCTGCTCGAGGCGGCGCGGCACCTGGCGCAGGGTGGCGTCGCGCTCGATGTATTCCGGTGTGTAGCGCTTGCGCAGCACCAGCAGTTCCGTGCTCAGTTCGTCGCGCTCCTCCTCGAGGCTCTCGAGTTCGGCGCGCAGGGCCTCGGGCATGACCAGGCGGTCCGCCGCGATGGCTTCGCGCACCGTGGCGAGGTAGGCCTTGCTGCGCACCTCCTCGGCTTCGGCTTCGCGGAGCGCCTCATTGAGACCGTCGAGGCGGCTCATTACCGCGTTTTCCTCGCGCTCCACCGACACGATGTCATGCTTGGCGCGGAAAGCGGCGAGGGCGGTCCGGGCCTCGGCGATGCGCTGGTCCAGCGCATCGACTTCTTCCTCGACGCGCGCCATGCTGCTCGCCTTGCTGTTGTCGACGTCGCGGGCGCGGGCGGCGCTGTAGACGTCGATCCAGCTGTCGACGACCTGCGGCAGCAGCCCCGGCTCGGTGCCGGTGGCCGCGAGTTCGACCAGGTTGGTATCGGGCACCGCCTCGACGCTGAGCATCGCGCGCAGCGCCTCCGTGCTCACCGCGCTGCCCCGCGCCTCGAGCTCCATGGCCAGCGCCGCCATGATCTCGTCGCCGCTGAGCACCCGGCGCTGGATGGCGACGTTCTGCGCGTCTTCCACGGCCGCCGGCGCGTCGAGAGCGCGCGGCGCGCTCATGAGCACGCTGGCGCTGCTGCGGTAGCGTGATGGCTGCAGGAAGGTATAGGCGAGCGCGGCCAGAAGTACCACCAGGAAAATGATCATGAAGAGCCGCGGGCGTCCCCGGTCGACGCTCTCCATGCCGCCGGCGGAGAAACCGCCCGGCCGCTCCAGCCGCTCGACCTGCGCACGCGTTGCTGCCATCGCCTGCCCCATCCTGCAAGGGAAACGTGGCCGCAGCATAACATGCTATATTGCGCCGCCTGTTGTTTTATCCGATCGAGTCCAGCCATGAAAGCCGCCACCGACGACCTGCGCATCCAGGGCACGACCGAGCTGGTCGCGCCGGAGACCCTCGTCAATGAAATACCCCTCACCGATGCCGCCGCCGAGACGGTGGCTCGGGCCCGCCGCGAGATCCACGAGGTGCTCGCCGGCGAGGACGACCGGCTGGTCGTGGTGGTGGGCCCTTGCTCCATCCACGACCCGTCGGCGGCCCGGGAGTACGCCGCGGGGCTGAAAGCGCTCGCGGACGAGCTGCGCGAGGACCTGTGTATCGTCATGCGCGTGTACTTCGAGAAGCCGCGCACCACCGTCGGCTGGAAGGGCCTCATCAACGACCCGGATCTCAACAACACCTTCCAGATCAACAAGGGCCTGCGCCTGGCGCGGCAGCTGCTGGCAGACCTCGCCGGGATGGGCCTGCCCGCGGGGACGGAATACCTGGACCTCATCAGCCCGCAGTACGTCGCCGACCTGGTCGCCTGGGGGGCGATCGGCGCGCGTACGACGGAGAGCCAGACGCACCGGGAACTGGCTTCCGGCCTGTCCTGCCCCGTGGGCTTCAAGAACGCCACCGACGGCGATGTGCAGGTGGCGGTGGATGCGATCCGCTCGGCTTCCCAGCCGCACCACTTCCTCTCGGTGACCAAGCAGGGGCACTCGGCGATCTTCCAGACCGCCGGCAACGCCGACTGCCACGTGATCCTCCGCGGCGGCAAGCACCCCAACTACGACATGTTCTCCGTGGATGATGCGTCCGCGCTGCTGGCCAAGGCGGGCCTGCCCGCGCGGATCATGATCGACGCCAGCCACGCCAACAGCCGCAAGATCCCGTCGCGGCAGGTGGATGTGGCCTGCGACATCGCCACGCAGGTGGCCCGGGGCTCCACCGCCATCTGCGGTGTGATGCTTGAGAGCAATCTCGTCGAGGGCCGGCAGGACGTACAGCCCGGGCAGCCGCTCACCTACGGCCAGAGCATCACGGACCCGTGCATGGCCTGGGAAGACACCGGGAGCGTGCTGCGGGAGCTGGCGCAGGCGGTGCAGCTGCGCCGGGGCGGGCTGGCGTAGGGTGCTTGTCCGCACGATGACTCCAGCGTTGGCCGCACCGGCAGAAATCGGTGACAATCAAGGTCATGAATGCACTGAGGGAGCTTGCCCGCCTGGCGTCCGGCGTTGAGGCCATTGAGGTGCTCTGGCTCTACGGTTCGCGCGCCCGGGGCGACGCAGAACCTGCCAGCGACTATGATCTCGCTGCCGCACTGACCGGTCAGCCGCCCGACGCAGCGCGCTGGCTTGCCCTGGAGATGTTTGAGCGTGAGGCAGAGCAGGCACTTGGAGCCTCTGTCTCCTGCATCGACATCAACCGGGCACCGGTGCCGCTCGCAGCGAATGTCATCCACGAGGGCTGGGTGCTGTTCTGCCGCTCCGACCTGCGGCTGCGTGCGGAGGAGCAGCGTGTATGGTCGCTTTGGGAGGCGTACAAGGGCGAGCATGAGCGGAACCGACAGGCCCTATGAGGCTTATGTGTACGCGCTGCGCGAACAGGTAGCGCAGCACCTGGCGGGCCTCGATGAGCTGTCCGAAACGCTGGCCGCCCGGCCTCTTACCTTCAATGAGCGCAATGCCTCGGAGCGCGGCCTGCAGGTGATGGTCGAGAGGGCGGTCGGCTGCTCGAAGCATCTTCTCAAGGCGCGGCAGCTCCCGGTGCCCGCCGAGGCGCGAGCAGCCCTCGAGCGCGTTTATGAGCAGCTGGCCCTGAACGAGCCGCCGCTTGCCATCCTGCGGGGCGCCGTCGGGATGCGCAACGCGATCATCCACGATTACCTGAACCTCGACTGGCGGCGGCTCGAGGCTGTGCTCGCTGACAGGAAGTACTACGAGGTCGCCCGTTACGTCGAGGTGCTTTGTGCCAGGCTGCTGAACGACGCGTAAACCGTGACGGCACCGTCCAACCTTCTCAGCCTCGCGCTCCTCTACATCGTCCTCCTGTTTGGCGTCGCCTGGTGGTCCGACCGGCTGGGCGCACGGTCACCGGCGGCATCTTCGCCGCGGCTCAGGGCGCTGGTCTACGCGCTTACTCTCGGCGTGTTCTGCTCATCCTGGACCTTCTACGGCGCCGTGGGCAGCGCGGCGGAAACGCCCTGGAGCCATGCGCCGATCTACCTCGGGCCGATGCTGCTCTTCCTCCTCGGCTGGCCCGTGCTGCGCCGGCTGGTACAGGTGGGTGTCGAGCACCGGGTGACCTCCATCGCCGACTACCTCGGCGCGCGCTACGGCAAGCGCCAGGCCCTGTCCATGCTGGTGACGGCGGTGGCGGCCGCGGCGGTACTGCCCTACATCGCCCTGCAGTTCCGCGCCCTGGCGCAGGCCTGGGCCACGGTGGTCGGCGGGCAGACCGGTGCCATGGGCGATACGACGCTGTTCGTTGCGATCATCCTCGCGGTGTTCACGATTCTCTTCGGTACCCGGCGCATGGACGGGCGGGAGCGGCACCTGGGCGTGATGAACGCGGTCGCGGTGGAATCGGTGGTCAAGCTGCTGGCCTTCGTCGCGGTCGCGGCCGTGGCCCTGCTCTACCTGAGCGAAACCGGCGTGGACGACGCGCTGGCGGTCGCTGCGCTGTCGCCCGCCCGGGCCGTCGAGAGCGCGGATTTCTATGCGCGCACGCTGCTCAGCGCGCTGGCGATCCTCTGCCTGCCGCGGCAGTTCCATGTGTCCGTGGTAGAGGCGCAGAGCCTCGACGATGCCCGCTATGCGCGCTGGCTGCTGCCGGCCTATCTCGGCGCGTTCCTGCTCCTGGCCATGCCCATCAGCCTTGCCGGCCCCCGGCTCGCCGGTGCGCTGGGCACCGGCGTCGCACCGGATACCTACACGCAGTGGCTGCCGCTGGCGCTCGGCAACGACTGGGTCGCTATCGCCGCCTTCATCGGCGGCATCTCCGCCGCTACCGGCATGGTGATCGTCGCCACCGTGAGCCTCGCGATCATGGTCACCAACGAGGTGGCGGTGCCTGTCGCCATGCGCCTGCAGGCCGGCTCGCCGCGGCTGATCCTGGGTCTCGGCGACCGCCTGCGCCGGGTGCGCCAGGTGACCATTGTCGCGATTCTCCTCGCCGCCTGGGGGGTATCGCGTGCGCTCACCGGCATTCCGTGGCTGGCGGAGATCGGTTTCATGTCTTTCCTCGCCGCGGCGCAGCTTGCCCCGGCGCTGCTCGCCGGCCTCTACTGGCGCCGGGCCCACGGCCTGGCGGTGACCGTGGGCCTGCTCGCCGGGCTGAGCCTGTGGTTCTACTGTGCGGTCCTGCCGGCGCAGCTGCCGGCGGGTTCGGTGCTCCTCGCCGAGGGGCCTTTCGGCATCCCCTGGCTGTCACCGGTCAGCCTTTTCGGCAGTGCCGACGGCGCGCGCCTCGCCCACGCCACGGCCTGGAGCCTGGGTGTGAACGCGGCACTACTCGTGCTCTTCAGCCTGGTCCTGTCGCCCTCGGCGGCGGACCGGCGCCAGGCGCGGCTGTTCCTCTCCGGCGAGGGCGAGGCGACCGACGATGATTTCGAGCTCAGCCCGATCCGGGTCAGCCAGCTGCAGGCGCTGCTGCCACCGCTCCTCGGCGAGGAGGTCAGCAGCCGGCTCTGGCGCGCCATCGAGGCCACCTATGAGCAGCGCCTCCTCCCCGGAGACCGGGCGCCGGCCTTCGCGCTCAACCGGGTGGAGTCGGCGCTGGCCGGCGTCATCGGCGCTGCCTCCGCGAGCCGGGTGCTGGCGCAGCTGGAGGAGAGCCGGCAGCTGGACTTTGTCGATATCGCCGGCCTCGTCGGCGACCTCAACCGGCAGTACAGCGTGAATCGCAGCCTGCTCGAATCCACGCTGGAATCCATGCTCCAGGGCGTCTCCGTGGTCGACGAGGAGCTGCGCCTGGTGGCCTGGAATACGCGCTATGAGAAAATGTTCGCCTATCCGGAGCGTTTCCTCTACGTGGGCTGCCCCATCGAGCGCGTGTACCGCTTCAACTGGGAGCGGGGCATTCTCGGCCGTGGCCGGGAGGACATCGATGCCGAGGTGGAGAAGCGCCTCGCCTGGCTCCGCCGGGGCAGTGCCTACCGGCTGCAGCGGCGCATGCCTAACGGCCGGGTGATCGACATCCGCGGCAACCCCATGCCCCAGGGCGGCTTCGTGACCACCTACATCGACATCACGGACTACCGCGAGGTGGTCGAAGAGCTCGAGGACGCGAAGAAGGAACTCGAGGCGCGAGTGGCATCGGGCTCTGCGAGCCTGTCCGACACCAATGCACAGCTGCGCCGGGAAAACCGCCTGCGTGCTGCCGCGGAGGCCGGCCTGCGCGAGGCCAACCGGCGCCGCGGGCGCTTCATGTCCGCCACCAGCCACGACCTGCTGCAGCCGATCAACGCCGCCCGGCTGTTCCTGGCGGCGCTGCGCAACAGGGTGCCGGCGGAGGGCGACGTGGGCGAGACAGTCGGGCAGATCGATGACGCGCTCAAGCGCGCCGAGCAGCTTATCGCCGAGCTGCGCGAGATGGCACGCCTCGACTCGGGGCGGCAGAAGGTCACGGCGGCGCCTTTCCCGGCAGCCGAACTGCTGCGCCAGCTGCGGGAGGAGTTCGAGCCCCAGGCGCGTCGGGCCGCTGTGGAATTGTGCTGGGTGTCTTCGAGCCTCTGGCTGCACAGCGACCGGGCGCTGGTCTACCGTGTGCTGCAGAACCTCGTCGCCAATGCCATCAAGTACGCGGCGCCGGGACGGGTACTGATCGGCTTGCGTCGCCGGCCCGGACGGGGCGAGATCCAGGTACTGGACCAGGGCCCGGGGATCGCGCCCGAGGACCGGGCGCGGATCTTCGATGAGTTTGAACGGGCCCGCGGCGGCGCTGACGACGAGGGACTCGGGCTGGGGCTTGCGATCGTACGCCGTTACACGGACCTGCTCGGCCTGCCGCTGCGGCTGGAATCGGAGCAGGGCCGGGGTACGCTGTTTTCGGTGCAGCTGTCCCGCGGCAGCGCCCGGCTGGCCGCGGAGCCGGAAGCTGCGCCGCCGCCGGCGCTGGAGCTCGCGGGCTGCCGGGTGGTCTGCCTCGATAATGATGCGCGTGTGCGCGAGGGTATGCGCGCGCTGCTGGCGTCCATGGGCTGCGATGTACGCGTCTGCGCCGATCGCGAAGCCCTCAGCGCCGCGCTGGCCGCAGGTCGCCCCGACGCGATTATTGCCGACTACCACCTGGACGGCGACGACAACGGCGTCGCCGCCGTGACTGCCGTCACCGATGGCGGCGGCCCGCCACCACCCTGCATCGTGATCAGTGCCGACGACGGCGAGACGGTGCGTGCCGCGGCTCGGGAGGCGGGGTACCGGTTCCTGCCCAAGCCGGTGAACCCGGCGCGGCTGCGGGCGCTGCTGCTGGCCCTACGCTGAATCGGGGGGCTGGGCGATGGCGGCGGGCTCCGGCACGTTCAGGTTGCTCAGGGCGAGCACGGCCTGGGTGCGCGATTGCACACCGAGCTTGCGGAAGATCTCCGTCATGTGCGCCTTCACCGTGGCCTCTTTCACGCCGAGTTCCCAGGCGATCTGCTTGTTCAGCAGCCCTTCGGCGAGCATGGCGACCACGCGAAACTGCTGCGGCGTGAGGGTGCCGAGGGCCTCGGCGATGTCGAGGGTCCTGAGGCCGGTGCCCTCGCTGCCGATGGCCAGTTCCGGGTGCAGGCCGCGCTCGCCGGCGAGTACGCGGCGCAGGCAGTCGCCGATGGTCCCCGTTCCGGCCGACTTGGAGAGGAAGGCCGCGGCCCCGAGATCGATGGCGCGGCGCACCGTGTCCGGGTGCGTATTGGCGGAGATCATGACCACGGGGCTCCCAGGGAAGGCGCCCGTGTACCAGCCGAGGGCGGAGAAGCCGCTCGCCCCGGGCATGTGCAGGTCCAGGAGCAGCAGCTCCGGCGCGCCCTCGGTGTCGATCTGTGCCTGCAGCGCGGCCACGTCGGCGACGCCCTCGACGCGCTCCGCCAGACCGCTGTCAGAGAGTAGCGAGGCCAGGGCGTTACGGAAGAGGGGATGGTCGTCGGCGATCACGCAGCGCACAGGACGGGGCTCCGATGGGTTATTGTTTGTCTGCCACTATAACGGAGAGCCGGTCACCCATGAAGATTTCCGCGCTGCGTGCCTACCAGGTCGACCTGCCGCTGAAGGAGGGCCGCTACGCCTGGTCCGGCGGCAAGAGTGTGGACGTGTTCGACAGCACCGTGGTCGCTGTGGAGACGGACGCCGGAATCACCGGCTACGGCGAGGTGTGCCCCCTCGGCCCCTTCTATCTGCCCGCCTACGCCGCGGGTGTTCGCGCGGGGCTCGCCGAGCTGGGTCCGCAGCTCCTGGGTGAGGACCCACGGGAGCTCGGCCGCCTGAACCTCGCCATGGATCGCGCCCTGCGCGGGCACCCCTACGTGAAGTCGGGTGTCGACATGGCCTGCTGGGACATCCTTGGCAAGGTCTCGGGCCTGCCCGTCTGCCAGCTCCTGGGCGGCCGCTACGGGGAGGACTTTCATCTTTACCGGGCCATCTCGCAGCGCCCGCCCGCGGAGATGGCGGAGAACGTGCGCCAGTACCGGGAGGAGGGCTATCGCCGCTTTCAGCTCAAGGTGGGCGGAGATCCGGATGAGGACATCGAGCGCATCCGCTCCGTGGCCGCAGTGCTCGCGCCGGGCGACAAGCTGATAGCCGACGCGAATACGGGCTGGACGCAGCACGAGGCCCTGCGCGTGGTGCACGCGGTGCGCGATCTCGACGTGTATATCGAGCAGCCCTGCGAGACCTACGAGGAATGCCTGTCCGTGCGCCAGCGCACGCCCCATCCCTTCGTCCTCGACGAGAACATCGACGGGCTACAGTCGCTGCTGCGCGGGCACGCGGACCGGGCCATGGACGTGGTGAACATCAAGATCAGCAAGTTTGGCGGCCTCACCCGGGCGCGGCAGGCGCGCGACCTCTGTGCGTCGCTCGGCATCGCCATGACCATCGAGGACAGCTGGGGCGGCGATATCGTGACCGCCGCTATCGCACACCTGGCGCACAGCACGCCGACGCCGCTCCTGTTCACCTCCACCGACTTCAACAGTTACGTGACCGTGGCCAACGCCGAGGGCGCGCCGCAGCGCCGGGCAGGGCGCCTGGCGGCGTCGACGGCGCCCGGGCTCGGCATCACCTCCACGGGGGCGGTGCTCGGCAACGAGGTGCTTGCTGTGACCTAGACCTTGGTCGAGGAAAGTCCCGCTTCTTGACCAAGGTCTAATGGTGACCGGGAGGTCCGGCCTCTAAAACGATACCCCGTGGAACGCAAGGAAACTCCTCGGGGGACAGAACATGAACAGGAGGACTAGCAAGGGCCTGTCGGTCGCGGTGCTGCTGGCCGGCAGCTCGCTGGCCGGCGCGGCGGACCTGGAGACGCGGATCGCCGCCCTCGAGGCCCAGCTGGCGGAGCTCAAGGCGGCCGTGGCCGAAGAGCAGGGCACGACCGGCCCGCCGCCGCGGCAGGGCAGCGCTGCGCCTGCGGTCGAGCCGGCGCTCGAGACGCTCACCATCGGCCAGGACGCCATCGAGGAGACGCTGGCGCTCTCCCACATCATGAAGCGCGACGACACCTGGTTCCGTTACGGTGGCTACATGCAGCTCGATACGCTGGTCAGCAGCTACAGCGACGGCAAGCCGGCCGCGCTCATGGAGGACTTCCTGGTGCCCTCGCTCATACCGGTCGAGCCGGTATCCGGCGGGAGCGACAGCTACCAGAGCACGAACATGCACGCGAAGAGCTCGCGCTTCTGGTTCGGCACCGAGACGGACACCGACGCCGGCCGCATCCGCTCGCACATCGAGCTCGATTTCATCCTCAGTGCGCAGGGCGACGAGCGCGTCTCCAACAGCTTCAGCGCCCGGATCCGCCACGCCTACGTCGACTGGCAGTACGCCCCGGGCCAATCGCTCATGGCGGGGCAGAACTGGTCGACTTTCTTCGATGTGGGCGCGCTGCCGGATCTCCTCGACTTCGTCGGCCCGGTGGGCACGATCTTCGAGCGCCAGCCGCAACTGCGCTGGACCAGCGGCAACCTCCAGTTCGCCCTCGAGAATGCGACCACGCGCCTGAGCCTGCCCGGCGGTGGCAGCCGCATCGATGACGGCGAGACCCTGCCGGACATCGTCGCCCGCTACAACGGCAAGAGCGGTGACCTGCGCTGGTCCGTGGCCGGCATTGCCCGGCAGCTCGATTACGAGGCCCGCGACGGCGCTGTGGAACAGGGCTCCGACAGCACCCTCGGCTACGGCGCCAGCCTCTCCGGCAAGTGGCAGCTCGGCAGCGACGACCTGCGCTTCATGGCGAGCTACGGCAATGCCCTCGGGCGCTACCTGGGCCTGAATTCCTTCAACGACGGCTACATCGCCGCCGACGGCGACATCGAGACCATCGACCAGTACGGCCTGGTGCTGGCCTACCGGCACTTCTGGGCGCCCGAGTGGCGCAGTTCCTTCTCGCTGTCGATGTCCGGGGCGAGCAATCCTTCGGAGAGTGAGCTCGCCGGGGCCGGCCTGCTCGCCAGGGCGTACCGCTCGGCGCATGCCAACCTGTGGTACACACCGGCGCCGGGCCTGCAGCTCGGCGGCGAGCTCATCTACGGCACCAAGGAGCTCGAGGACGGCCGCGACGGCAGCCTCAGCCGGCTGCAGCTGGCGGTCAAGTACGCCTTCTGAATCCGGTAGACCAAAGTCCAACAGTGCCCTGCCGCAGCCTGGGCTACAGTGGCGGCAGGGTATAACGATAAGCAGGGGAGACCTGGCATGGCGAAGAAGATGACCGAGGAACAGGCCCGCGCCTACTGGCGCCGCAATCTGTCCCTCATGGTGAAACTGCTGGTGGTGTGGTTCATCGTCAGCTACGGCTGCGGCATCCTGCTCGTGGATGTCCTCAATCAGTTCCGTATCGGCGGCTACAAGCTCGGGTTCTGGTTTGCCCAGCAGGGCTCTATCTACACCTTCGTGGTGCTGATCTTCATCTACCGCTGGCGCATGGCGGCCCTCGACCGCGAATTCGACGTGGAGGAGGACTGACCCATGGATTTGCAGACCCTCACCTACATCGTCGTCGGCGCGACCTTCACGCTGTACATCGGCATCGCCATCTGGTCCCGCGCGGGCTCCACCAGGGACTTCTACGTCGCCGGCGGCGGCGTGCACCCGGTGGCGAACGGCATGGCCACGGCAGCGGACTGGATGTCAGCCGCCTCCTTCATCGGTATGGCCGGCCTCATCGCCTACATGGGCTACGGCGGTTCCGTGTTCCTCATGGGCTGGACCGGCGGTTTCGTGATCCTGGCCATGCTTCTCGCGCCGTACCTGCGCAAGTACGGAAAGTTCACCGTGCCCGAGTTCATCGGAGACCGTTTCTACTCACGCGCCGCGCGTGCCGTCGCGGTGGTGTGCCTGATCATCTGCTCCACCACCTACGTCATCGGCCAGATGAAGGGGATCGGTGTCGCCTTCTCGCGCTTCCTCGAGGTGGACTATAACGTCGGCCTGCTCGTGGGCATGTGCATCGTTTTCTTCTATGCCGTGCTCGGCGGCATGAAGGGCATTACCTATACCCAGATCGCGCAGTACTGCGTGCTGATCCTGGCCTACACGATCCCCGCGATCTTCATCAGCCTGCAGCTCACGGGCAACCCGCTGCCACAGCTCGGCCTCGGCAGCACCCTGGTGGGCACCGATACCTTCCTGCTCGACAAGCTCGACCAGATGGTCATGGAACTGGGCTTCAAGGAGTACACGACGGACGTGCGCCTCTCGGGGCTCAACATGTTTGCCTACACGGCCTCGCTGATGATCGGCACCGCGGGTCTGCCGCACGTGATCATCCGCTTCTTCACCGTACCGAAGGTGCGCGATGCCCGCTCCTCCGCCGGCTGGGCGCTGGTCTTCATCGCCATCCTCTATACCACCGCCCCGGCCGTTGCCGGCATGGCGCGGCTGAATCTCATGCAGACCATCGAGCCGGAGCCCGGCCAGTACCTCCAGTACGATGAGCGCCCGCAGTGGTTCAGGAACTGGGAGACCACGGGCCTGCTCGAGTTCGAGGACAAGAACGGCGATGGCGCCATGCTGTACACGGCGAACCCGGAGACCAACGAACTGGTCAAGGTCGACCGCGATATCATCGTGCTCGCCAACCCGGAGATCGCGCAGCTGCCGAACTGGGTCATTGCCCTGGTGGCGGCCGGCGGCCTTGCCGCGGCCCTGTCCACGGCGGCGGGCCTGCTGCTCGCGATCGCTTCGGCCATCTCTCACGACCTGCTCAAGGGCATGATCACCCCGAATATCAGCGAGAAGCAGGAACTCCTGGCCAGCCGCGTCGCCATGGCAGCGGCGATTGCCGGCGCCGGCTACCTGGGCTTCAATCCGCCGGACTTTGCGGCGGGCACCGTCGCGCTGGCCTTCGGCCTCGCGGCATCGTCGATCTTCCCGGTGCTGATGATGGGGATCTTCTCCAGCCGGGTGAACAAGGAGGGCGCCATCGCCGGCATGATTGCGGGGATCGGGGTCACCCTGTTCTACGTGTTCCAGCACAAGGGCATCATGTTCGTGGCTTCTACCGCCTTCCTCGGCGACATGCCGGAGAACTGGTTCCTCGGCATCGAACCCAATGCCTTCGGCGCCATCGGCGCGATCGTGAACTTCGCGGTTGCCCTCGGTGTATCGGCAGTTACCCAGGCGCCGCCGGCAGACGTGCGGGAGCTCGTCGAGCACATCCGCGTGCCGGCGGGCGCCGAGGCGGCGGTGGAGCACTAGGTGCTGCGCAACCGGCACGTCCTCATCGCGCTGCTGGTCACCCCGGTCCTCGCTTTGCTGGCATGGTTCGGGGTCGGCCAGCTCGCCGGCGAGAAGCCCGCCCCGGCCGAGCCGGGGCGGGCTTACCCGCTGGTGGAGCAGCCCAACTGCCGCTATGCCAGCGGGGCCTGCGACCTGCGTAACGCCGATCTCGAGCTGCACATTAGGCTCGGCGACGGCCGCGAGCCGAAGGTCACGGTCACCAGCTCCCATCCGCTCGAGCGGGTGCAGCTGGCCCACGCAAGGGAAGCGGGCAATGACCTGCCCGGCGACCTGGCCCGGGTGGCGGAAGGCCGCTGGGAGGGGCAGCTTCGCGCCCGCCCCGTGGAGGGCGACCGGCTGCGGCTGGTAGCACAGGGCGCCGGTGCCTTCTACTATGGCGAAGTGGCCACGGCGTTCGCCCGGCCCGGGGATTTCTGAAGCGGAGGGCGCCATGACCCCCCTGTCACCACCGGTGGAGCTGGCTAGCGTCGGCGAGTTCCTGGCGCAGTCGCTGCCCTTCGACCTGCTCGAGCCGGCGGAGCTTGACCGGGCGGTGAGCGCACTGCTTGTGTCCTATCATCCTCACGGGGACCGCTTCGACGCCGCCAGCGAACCTGCCGGTCTGCGCATCGTCCGCAGCGGCGCGGTGGATTTGCGTGACAGCAGCAACAAGCTCCTCGACCGGCTTGGCGAGGGTGAGAACTTCCACATCGGCAACCTGAATGCCGGCGACGATACGGTCATCGCCACGGTGATCGAGGATTCGCTGCTCTACCTGCTGCCGGACGAAGCCTACCGGGAGCTGCGTGCCGGTAACCGCGCGTTCGACCGTTACTTCAGTCGCCAGCGCAGCCGGCGCCTGCGCCGCGCCGCCCGCTACATGCCCGAGGCCAACCCGCTGCTGTCGCCGCTGCGCGAAAGCATGAGCACAGACCTGCTCTGCATGCCGCCGGATGCGCCGGTGCAGGCGGTGGCCGCCGCGATGGCGGAGCGGCGGGTGTCCTCCGCGTTCATCAGCGAGGGGGATCAACTGCTCGGTATCGTCACGGACCGGGACCTGCGCACCCGCTGCCTGGCGGCCGGGCTGCCGGCGTCGACCGCGGTGCGCGGGATCATGACCCCGGACCCGGAAGGTATCGGGCCGGAGGACACGATCTTCAACGCGACGCTGCTCATGACGCAGCGCGGCTTCCATCATCTGCCGGTGCTGGACGCCGGGCGCCTCGTCGGTGTCATCACGACCTCGGACCTTATCCTGGCCCGGCGCAATGACCCGGTGTACCTCGTGCAGCACCTGTCCCGCCAGGACAGCGTCGAGGGCATGGTGGAACTGCTCAGCGCCCTGTCGGACCAGCTGCAGCAGTGGGTAAGCGCGGGGATGCGGGCCGAGCAGGTGTCCCGGCTGCTCACCGCGATTTCCGACGCGGTCACAGTCCGTCTTATCCAGCTGGCGGAGCGGGCGCACGGTCCGGCGCCGGGCCCCTGGGCCTGGCTGGGCTTCGGCTCGCAGGCGCGGGGGGAGCAGCTCCTCGGTGCCGATCAGGACAACGGTATCGTCATCGACGACAGGGTGCCGGCGGCAGAGCGCGGCTGGTACGCCGCCGTGGCAAGGTCCGTCTGCGATGGGCTGGCCGCCTGCGGCTACAAGTACTGCCCCGGCGGCATCATGGCGACCACCGACGAATGGCGGCAGCCGCTGGCCACCTGGCAGGACACGGTCGCCGGCTGGACGCGCACGCCGACGCCGGCGGCGGTGATGCGGGTGAGCATTTTCTTCGATCTGCGCACCGTCTACGGCGAAGAGAGCCTGTGCGCGCGGCTGCAGCAGGTGATGCTCGAGCGCGCTTCGAGCAACACGATTTTCCTCGCGGCGCTGGCCGCCAATGCGCTGGCGAATGCGCCGCCGCTGGGCATCTTCCGCCGCTTCGTCGTCGACCGCGATGGCGAGCATCGTGACAGCCTGGACCTGAAGAAGCGCGGTGTGCTGCCGATCACCGAGATCGTCCGCCTGCATGCGCTGGCGCACAAGCTCACCGCCGTGAATACGAACGAGCGCCTCGAGGCCCTCGCCGCGCAGCGTCATCTCACCATCGGCGACAGCCGCAACCTCGCCGATGCGCTGCACTGTATCCAGCAGCAGCGCATCCGCCACCAGTGCCAAGAGATGGCTGCGGGCGAGCCCGTGGACAATTTCCTGAATCCGCGCAAGCTGCCGCGGCTCGCCCGGGAGCAGCTGCGCGACGCCTTTACAATCATCGACGAGGCCCAGGGCGCGGTACGCCAGACCTACCGCGCCGGCATGGGCTGATGGGCCCCGGCCTGCGCCTCAAGCGTCTGCGCTACCGGGGCCAGGTCGTCCGCGGCGCCCTGGCGGCTTGCTGGGAGGCCCCGCTGCCGAAGCCGGGTACGGACTGGCGCCGGGTACCGTTCCTTGCCTGTGATGGCGAGATGTCGTCGCTGGAGGCGACCGAGGGCGAGCTGCTGAGCCTGGGTTGGCTGCCGATTGTGGATGGCGCGGCGCAGCTGGCAGGCGCCCGGCACCGGGTGGTCCGTCCGAGCGGTGGCGTCGGGCAGAGTGCCGTGGTGCACCAGCTTCGGGACGTGGACCTCGCCGGCGGGGAGGAGGCCGACGCGGTGCTGGACGCGTTCCTCACCGCCGCCCGCGGCCGCGTGCTCGTCTTCCACAATGCCCGTCTCGACCTCGCCTTCCTCGATCGTCTTTGCGAGGCGCGCTACGGCGCGCCGCTGCTGCTGCCGGTGATCGATACGCTCCGCCTGGAGCAGCGCCTGCTTGCCCGGCGCGAGCAGGCGGTTAAGGCGGGCGAGCTCACCCTAGGCAGCTGCCGCGCCCGCTACGGTCTGCCGGAACACGCCGCGCACAATGCACTCACCGACGCGCTGGCGACGGCGGAGCTGCTGCTCGCCCACGCGGCGGTCCGCGGGAAGGGATTGCGGCTCAAGGACCTGCTGTAGCGCGCCGCGGTGCCGGCTGCGTTATGCTGGTGCACGGCTTCACAGGAGATTGTCTATGCGTGTTTTCTGCGCTACCGCGCTGCTGCTGTTACTCCCGGCCGCTCACGCCATGGCCGCGGAAGACCCCGTCGCTACGGACCCGGCGCCCGCGCTGAGGCCGCCGCCGGCGATCGTGGAGCTCACTATCGACAGCCAAGGTGAGCGCCTGCCGGGCCACGCCTACCTGGCCGCCGGGCCCGGGCCGCATCCCACGGTCCTGCTCCTGCACGGCTTTCCCGGGAACGAGCGCAACTTCGATCTCGCGCAGCGCTTCCGCCGGGCGGGTTTCAACAGTGTGTTCTTCCATTACCGCGGTGCCTGGGGAGCCGAGGGCAATTACTCGATCGGCGGCCAGCAGGAGGACGTGGCTGCCGTATTGCGGCACTTGCGGACCAGGGCTGCGGAGCTGCGGGTGGATCCGGAACGGCTCACCCTGCTCGGCCACTCCCTTGGCGGCTTTACCGCGCTGGCGGCCGGGCGCCGGGAGGCTGTCGTCTGTGTCGGCGCCATGGCGCCCGCCAACCCGGCGCTCTACCGGTCACTCGACGCGGACGGGCGCATGGCCCTCGAACCGCGTGTCGCCGCCTACGCCGACAGCCTGTTCATGCTCGCGGGTTTCGATGCCGGCGTGATGCGGGCGGAGCTGGCCGCCGCGCCCGCCGCGGCGGTCGACCCGCGGGTCTTCGGCCCCGCGCTGGTCGGCAGGTCGATCATGCTCGTGGGCGCTGAACGCGACCAGGCGACGCCCCTGGACAGCGTCTTCCGGCCCATCGCCGAGCGCTATGCCGCCGTGCCGGGGCTGGCCCTGCGCTCGGTGGTCCTCGACGACGACCACAGTTTTTCCGGCAGCCGGGGCCGGCTGGGACGGTTGCTGCTTGCTTGGCTCAGGGAAGACTGTTCCTAGGTCAGCTGCCGAAACGCTCCTCGGCCAATGCCAGGCTTGCCTTCGGGTTGAGCAGGCGGATCGTGCGGCTCTCCAGTGCCTTCTCATCGGCAGCGTCGAGGATCAATGCCTTGAGCTCCGCCATGGTCAGCTGCGGGTAGAGCGCGAGCAGCTTGCCCGCGAGGTTCATGACCTGCGGTGAGGACATGGAGGTACCGTTGTAGGCGATGCGGTTCCCGCCTGGCACGTAGCTCTCGACCTCGAAGCCGTTGCCGTAGATGTCCACCTTGCCCAGGCTGGTAAAACTGGTTTCGTCGCCGGCCTTGTCCACGGCGCCTACGGTAAGCAGGTTCGGGTAGTCATAGCTGCTCGGGTAGAACTCGTCGAAGCGCACGTCGTTGTCCGAGTTGCCGGCGCTGGTGACGAAGAGGATCTGTGGTGCCTCGGCGATGGCGCGGCGCAGCGCGTCATTGGTGATGTCGTAGAGCTCGCGGGCGAAGGCCTTGCGCGCCTCGGGGCTGTCGCCGGCACCGTTCGCCTCGAGCGCATCCTCGATGGCGCGCAGGGAGCCGCCCCAGCTCATGTTGACCACGCGCACGCCGTTGTCGCGGAAATAGTCTACCGTCTCGAGCATCATGGCGGCTTCCCGGTGTGCCTGGGGCAGCGTGGGTTCTTCGGGGATCAGCTCATGGCCGTAGGTCATGCGGGCGGCGAGGAGGCGGGCGAAGGGGTTGCCCGCGGCAGCGATGCCGCCCACGTGCGTGCCGTGGGAGTAGTTGCCGTAGGCGCCGAGAGACTCGAGGAAGTCCTTGACCTCGGCCTGGTCGAGGGCCGCCATGCGCCGGCGCACAATGCTGGCTTCCTCGCTGTCGACGTTGAACTGGATGTCGCCGATGCCCTTCACCAGCCGTTGTAGGGCCGCCTCGTCCTCGGCGATCTCGCCGATGGGGTAGAGCAGCTCGGTCACCCGGTTGGCATCCAGGTCGTAGGCAATGCCGTGGCGGTCGTCGATGTGGCCGTTACCGTCGTCGTCCCGGCCGTTCCCGGGGACCTCGTCCGCGTTCTCCCAGAGCTGGCCGGTCTCCGCGAAGATGGCCGTGTCCAGGCCGCTGTCCCAGATGGCGAGGGTCACCGGCTCGCCGTCCGCATCCTCGCCCAGGGCGGCCTGGCGCTCGGCCCAGATGTCCGCCTTCTCGATGCGGTTGGCGGCGATGGTGGCGGCGAGGACGCCGTTCATGGCCTCGGCGCTCGGAATGAAATAGTCGAGGGAGAACACCGCGCCGACCAGGCTGGTGGCGATGTCCAGGCTGATTTCGCCGCCGGTGCGGTCGAGGACCGGCTGGTAGTTCGACTCGAGGCTGCCGAGGACGAGGGCGCGGCTGAGGATCTCCGTGCGGCCCTTCAGGCTCTCGAGGTTGGCCTCGACGGTGGCGTAGGGCAGGGGCTCCAACAGGGTGGCGAGCTCTGCGGCCACGGCCTCCGGCGTCACTTCGCCGGCGAGGGCCGCGCGGGCGACGGCCCGGCCGGCGAGGCCCAGGGTCAGCCGGTTGGCGGCCTTGCTCTCCAGCGCCTGGCGCTTCTCCACGGTCTTCAGGTAGCGCTGCCAGTCCCCCTCGGCGATGGCCACCGAGCCGAGCATGCCGTAGTAGTCCTGCACCGTGCTGTCGTCACGGATGTCGAAGCGCTCGAGGTCGCCGGTCACGTCTTCGCGGATGGCGGCGGCGAGGGCCAGGAGCGCATCCCGGTGCTCCGGCGCGTAGAGATCGGTGACCGGCAGGTCGACCCGGTAGCTGTGCCGGGGCAGGTCGTCCTTCTTCTCGATCACGATGCGCTCGGCGGCGGCGCTCAGGGGGAGGAGGGCGGCGAGGGCACCCAGGGCGAGGCGGCGCAGGGACATGAGGGATCTCCGATTGCTCAAAAACGGCATTATAGTCAGAGCCCGCTCGGGTTTCCGGGCCGTTCGTCGCTGGAACCCTTCGGCTCGTCGCGCGGCGCAGCGGTCCGGGGTATCGGCGGGGTATCGTCCCCTTGCCGGATTGCCCAGGGGAACTACCTTTGGGATAAGACCGCTGGTATTACCGTTGGAGGCGTACGTTGCTCATGGTTCTGTCCAGGCTCTCCGCCGCCGTCCTTGCGCTGCTGCTGTCGGCCTGTCGCATCGAGGTTATCGTGCCCGAGGGCGCGAGGGTCCTCACCGAGTCGGGGGCCTTCCGCTGTGCCGGCCCCGGCACCTGCGAGCTGGAAGTCAGTGACCTGTTCTTTGACGAGACCTTCTTCGTCGAGACCGACCCGGATAGCGTTTTCCGCGGCTGGAAGAAACGGCATCGCGGTCTGTGCGGCGGTCGCAGCGACCGTTGCCGCCTGTTCACATCCGGCTTCGAGGGAAACGAGGCCCTTATGGCCATCCTCGATTCTGATGAGGTCTTCTTCCTCGAGGCAGAGGTCGCCCCGCCCGCTACTGCGCATGACGTGATTGTCGTGGGCGCGGGCAGCGCGGGCCTCTACGCGACGAAGTTCCTGCAGGAACACGGCTATGACGTTCTGCTCATCGAGGCCACTGACCGTATCGGCGGCCGGGTGAAGAGTGCATCCCTCGGCGATACGCGCGTCGACCTCGGCGCGGAAGAGCACTACCTCGGCACCGGCGGCAACCCGGTATGGCCGGCTGTCCGTGCCCGCTACGGTGAGGCGATCTACGTCAGACCCTATCGGGGAATCGACGCAAATTCGATGGACGGCGGCAGCAATACCTGCTGGACCACGCCCTCCGCCGCCCGGCCCTGTTCCGTCGACGCGGATGTGACCGCGGTCCGCGCGTTCTGGGACTGGTACTGGCGGCCGAACCTGCACCAGGACCCCTCGGCAACCCTCGCGGACGCCGTGCTGGCCGAGTTCGGCGTCGGACCCGGGCACCGCGCCTATCACCTCTACGATGCGGGCATCGCGGGCGGCGTCTTCGCCACCAGCCTGCACCGGCTGGGCGCCCGGAGCCTCGCGCTGCAGAGCGTTGGCTGGGACCTGTCCAGCAGCGTCCGGGTGCTGCGTGACAAGGACCTCGGTTACGCGGATGCACTGGAAACGCTCTGGTGGGACGAGGTCGTCGCCAACAGCGACCTGTTGCTGGAACATCCCGTCGTGCGCATTGACACCAGCGGTGAGGATGTCCTGGTCACGGACGAGCGGGGTGGCCGCCACTGGGCGCGGCAGGTCATCGTGACCGTCTCTGTCGGCGTGCTGCAGGCCGAAACAATAGACTTCGTCCCCGACCTGCCGTCGGCAACGGTGGCAGCCTACAACGGCATCGGTATGGGACCCGGCCTGAAAGTCGCCCTGCGTTTCCGTTCCGCCTGGTGGGAGACCGAAGGAGAGGCCCTGGGCTGGCTGGTGACCGAGGGGCTGGCCGGCGCCTGCTGGGCGCCCGGTGACTACAAGGTCGGCAGCGAAGCGCCCATCCTCATGTGCTATCCCATGGGGGACAACGGCGCGGCTCTCAGCGAACTCGCCGAGGACGCCGGCGGAGGCGCCGCCGGGGACCGGGCCATCGTCGACGCGATACTGGCAGACCTCGACAGAACCTTTCCCGGGGCCCCGGGCCGTGCCTCGGCAACCTACCGGGACGCACTGGTGCAGAACTGGGGCGCCGACCCCTACATCCGCGGCGTTTACTCGTTCCCGCTGGTTGGCACTTATGCATCGGCGGACGACAACCGGCGCCTGGACCTGCAGCAACCCGCCGCCGCCAACCGGTTGTTTTTTGCGGGCGAGGCTTCTCACCCAACCCACCCCGGCACGGTGGTGGGCGCGCTCCACGAGGGGGAGCGCGCGGCGCGCGCGGTGCACGCTGTGAACGGCAACCCGGGCAGGCCGCCGGCGCTCCCCGACTGACGTCGAACGGGCGCGCCCAGCTGTACCGGTGGGGCCCCCGCATGCGTAAACTGGCGCCATGGTCGATCTTGATCCCCTCGCCGCCTGGAGCTGGTTCTTTCTCTGCCTGTACGTGGGCTTGATGGTGCTGTTCGGCTTCGTCGGCCTGTCGCGGGTGCGCGGCAGCGACGATTTCGCCACCGCCCGCGGCAGCTACGGCCCGGTGTTCCTCGCCTTCGCCATGACCGCCACGGCGGCCAGCGGTGCCACCTTTCTCGGCCTGCCGGGGCTCGCCTACCGGGCCGGCCTGTCGGCGCTCTGGTACGCGGTCATCTATCCGCTCGGTGTCTACACCGGGGTTCTCCTCTGTCTGCACGCGGTGCGCCAGGCCGGTGAGCGCTTCGGCAGCCGCTCCATCCCCGAGTACCTCGGCGACCGTTACGATTCGGAGGCGCTGCGCATCCTCGCGGCGCTGTTCTCCCTTGCGCTGCTGTTCTACCTGGCCGGGCAGCTGCTTTCCGGGGCCGTGATGTTCACGCAGCTCCTGGGCCTCGATACCTTTACCGCGCTCTGCGTCACGGCCGTCGTCCTCATGGTCTACGTGGCCCTCGGCGGCGCGCATGCCGACATCCTCACGGACGGCGTGCAGGGTGCGCTGATGCTGCTGCTGGCGCTTCTGCTCCTGTGGATGTTTCTCACCGGCTTTGGTGTGGAAGGCGGGTTCGGCGGCATGCTCGAGGCCCTCGAGGCGCGGGACCCGGCGCTGGTCGCGCCGCTGAACCCGGGCTTCACGCTGTTCAACTCGCGCTGGGATCTGTTCGCGGTGTTCATCGCCCACCTGCCCCTGGGCCTGCTGCCGCACGTCGGTAACAAGCTGTGGGCGCTGAAGAGCAACCGGGACCAGCGGCGCTTCATCGTGCTGTCATTCCTCTTCGGGCTCATCCTCCCCGCGATCACCTGCGGCGGGATCCTCGCCCGGGTATTGCTCGGGGATGCGCTGCTGGAGCCGGGGAATCACCCGAACAACGCGATCCCCGCCCTGTTCATCGCCACGCTGCCGACCTGGGTGGCGGCGCTCATCGGCGCCGGGGTGCTGGCAGCGGTCATGTCGACCGCGGACGGCCTGGTGGTCTCCACGGGGCAGATCTTCGCCAACGACATCTTCCGCCTGAGTATCGCGCCGCGCTTCCCGGGGCGCTTCAGCGAGGCCGCCGTGGACCGCATCGGGCTCGCCATCGGGCGGGTGGCGACGGTGCTCGTGCTGCTCGCGGCCATCGCCCTGGCCTGGACCACCCGGGACATGAACATCGCCCTGCTGGTCTGGGTGGGCATCGGCGGCATGATGGCGGCGACGGCGGCGCCGATGTTCCTCGGCGTCCTCTGGCGGCGGGCTACCCGGGCCGGCGCTATCAGCGGCTTTGCTGCCGGCGGAGTGACCTTTGCGGTGCTCCACCTGGCGCTGATCGACGCGGCCTGGTTCGCGGGCACGGCGCTGGCGCCGGTGGCAGACTGGCTTGCGGTGCAGGCGGTGAATCCCTACGCCTGCGCCACCCTGGGGACGGGCGTTTCACTCATCGCGATGGTGGGCGTGTCGCTGGTGACGCGGCCCCCGCAGGCCGCGTATCTCGAGAAAGTCTTCGGGGAGTGAGCGCCGGGCCCCCCGCGGGCCCGGGCACCCTGCGGCTCAGGCCACGCGGGCCTTTGCGGCCTCGTACTCGCGCGCCAGGCGCGCGATGAGGTCGCCGGCGGGGCCTACGGACTTCACGGCGCCAATGCCCTGGCCGCAGCCCCAGATGTCTTTCCAGGCTTTGGCGTCGGTGTTGCCGCCGGAGCCGAAGTCCATCTTGCTGGGATCGCCTTCGGGGAGGTTGTCCGGGTCCAGGCCCGCATCGCGGATCGAGGGCTTCAGGTAGTTGCCGTTGACGCCCGTGAACAGGCTCGAGTAGACAATCTCCGAGGAGTCGTAATCGACGATGGCCTGCTTGTAGGCCTCGTTGGCGTTGGCTTCGTCCGTGGCGATGAACGCGGAGCCCACGTAGGCGAGGTCCGCGCCCATGGCCCGGGCCGCGAGCACGGCGTCACCGGTAGCGATGGAGCCGGAGAGAAGCAGTGGACCGTCGAACCACTCGCGGATCTCCTGGACGAGAGCGAAGGGCGAGGTGGTGCCAGCGTGCCCGCCGGCGCCGGCAGCGACGGCGATCAGCCCGTCCGCGCCTTTTTCGACGGCCTTCCTGGCGAAGCGGTTGTTGATCACGTCATGCAGCACGATGCCGCCGTAGCTGTGGATGGCCTCGTTGACGAACTCCTTGGCGCCGAGGGAGGTGATCACGACCGGTGCCTTGTACTTCACGCACAGCTCGAGGTCTTCCTGGAGGCGGTTGTTGGAGCCGTGGACGATGAGGTTCACCGCGAACGGTGCCGACGGCTGGTCCGGGTGCGCCTCGTCCCAGGCGGCGAGCTCGCTGGTGATGCGCTCGAGCCAGCGCTCCAGTTCCTCTACCGGACGGGCATTCAGGGACGGGAAGGAGCCGACCACCCCGGCCTTGCACTGGGCGATGACCAGGTCCGGGTTGGAGATAATGAACAGGGGCGCGCCGACCACGGGCAGGCGCAGCCGGTCGGCAAGGATCGGGGGCAGTGCCATGGAGAGTCCTCGTGCTGGTTGCTGGTAGCTGGTTGCTGGTAGCTGCGGCGGGAGCATAGTGCCTCCCGGAGCGATATGCAATATTTTGCATAAAAAGGGCTTTCGGTGCATCATGGCCTATCGAGCGTTCACGGAGAGGTCCCATGGCCCTGTCCCACGCCATCATGACGGCGCTGATCGAGGACGACATGTCCGGCTACGAGCTGGCCAAGGCCTTCGACGCGTCTCTCGGCCTGTTCTGGAACGCCTCCCATCAGCAGATCTACCAGGAATTGCGCAAGCTGGCCGGGAAGGGCTGGCTCAACCGGCGCGAGGTGGCCCAGCGCGGCAAGCCCGACAAGATTCTCTACGGTCTCACCCAGGCCGGGCGCGAGGCCCTCGGTGAGTGGGTCTACCGGGAAAGCCGTGTGCAGGAAAGCAAGGACGACCTCCTGGTCAAGCTGTACAACCTGTCAGCGGAGAACATCGGCCACCTGAGGGTGGAGATCGATGAACGGCGGGAGGCGATGATGCAGCGTCTCTACCTCTACGAGCGCATCCGCCGGGGCCACTACGCCAACCCCGGGGCGCTGCCGCTGCGCCGCCAGGGCGTGTTTCTCGCCCTGCGCCTCGGCATCCTTGCCGGGGAGCAGTACCTCGCCTGGTGCGACGAGGCCCTGGACCTGCTCGCCCGGGAGCAGGAGAAGCTCGGTATTTCCTGACTTTCAATCTCCCTTGAACAGCGACTTGAGGGCCCCCTCGGCGCTGTCCATGTCCTCGTCCGAGAGGTTGAGCTTGTCCTTCAGCTTTGCCTTCGCCGCATCCTTCGCGGCCTCCTTCGCCCGCTCCGCCAGCGCGTCGCCCACGGCATCCTGCGCCTCCTTCAGTACGGCCTCCAGCAGCTGGCGGGCCAGCTCCGCGGGTGTCAGCCCGCTAGCGGGGTCGCCGATGCCGGTCCGCACCACGTCGGGCACGCGCAGGGAGGCCTCGCCGTACTGCTCGGTGGTGAGGGTGGCCTGCGTGTCCGTGAACGAGAAGTGCTGCAAGGCCAGGCGAACGTCCGTGGGGTCCTCCGGGTCGGCCGGCGGGGCTGCCTCGCCCGAGGCGGCGCGGACGTTCCTGAGGATCGTCGACAGGTTCGTCGCCGTGCCTTTCTGCTCGGCGTTGAGGCGGCCGCCGGCGATGGTGACGTCCTCAAGGCGCAGGACGCTGCCGGTGACGCTGGCCGGGTCCAGGTCGACCCGCACCGTGTCGAGCGCAAAGGCGTAATCCGTGCCGTAGCCGGGCGGATTGTCGATGACCAGGCCCTTGAGGGTGGCGCTGCCGGCGGCGAGGTCGAGATCGACGCTGTCCAGCGTTACCGCGGTGCCGGTAAGCCGGCTGCCCGTGTCCTCGATGGTGCCGAGCACGAGGTCGTCGAGGTTCCTGAGCACCCAGACGACGCCCAGCCCGAGGACGACCAGGAGCAGAACGAGGATAAGGAGCGTGGTCTTCAGGGCTTTCACGGTTGACCTCCAGGGGATTCTATCGATCTCGCTAGCGTATACTCGGCAACCATGTACTACCAGTATTTCGGCCTGCGCGAGGCGCCGTTCTCCATAGCGGTCAACCCGCGCTACCTGTTCATGAGCCACCGGCACCGGGACGCGCTGGCGCACCTGCTCTACGGGGTCGGCGCGGGCGGCGCCTTCATCGTGCTCACCGGCGAGGTCGGTACCGGCAAGACCACCATCAACCGCGCCCTGCTCGAGCAGCTGCCGGAGGACGCGGATATCGCCATCGTCCTCAACCCGGCCCTCGATGCCGCCGAGCTCCTCGCCACGGTCTGTGACGAGCTGGGCATCGCCTATGACCGCGATGACGCGGCCAGCCTCAAGGCGCTGACTGACCGGTTGCACCGCTTCCTCCTCGACAATCACGCCCGCGGCCGCAGGACCGTCCTGCTCATCGACGAGGCACAGCACCTGTCGTTCCCGGTGCTGGAGCAGATACGGCTGCTCACCAACCTGGAGACGGACAGCGAGAAGCTTCTGCACATCATTCTCATCGGTCAGCCGGAGCTGGCCGCGATGCTGCAGCGGCCGGAGCTGCGGCAGCTGAACCAGCGGGTGACGGCGCGCTACAACCTCGAGCCGCTGTCCCTCGCCGAGACCGGCGCCTACATCCGCCACCGGCTGCAGGTGGCGGGGCTCGGCCCGGGCACGGAACTGTTCCCGCCCCGGGTCGTGCGCGCGATCCACCGGCACAGCCGCGGTATCCCGCGGCTGATCAACCTGCTCTGTGACCGCACGCTCCTCGGTGCCTACGGGCAGGAGGCGCCGCGGGTCGACCGGCGCATGCTGCGCAAGGCCGTGCGCGAGGTAACCGGCGAGATGCCGTCGCCCTATGACCGGCGCACGTTGCGCTACGCAGCTATCGCGCTGGCCGGGCTCGCACTCGTCGGCCTCGCGTGGTGGGCGCTGCTCCGGGGCCCGGCCGAGGAGACCGCGGTCGCGGCCCAGGCGGCTGCCGACGCCGCGGCGGGGCCCGCAGTGCCGCAGGCGCCGGGACAGGCTGATGCTGCGCCGACGATGGAGGCGGGGCGGGCTACGGAGACGGCAGAGGGTCCGGCTACGGCGCCGATGGCAACGCTCGCGCCCGAGCCACCCGGCTGGCTCCTGCCGCCCGAAAGCGCGCTGCGCGGTCTCTACGCGCTCCAGGGCGGAACACCGGTACCGGCCGCCCCCTGCGGGGGCGCCCTGCGCTGTGAGGATGGCCGCGCCGAGACCTGGCAGGACCTCGCCCCTCTCGCGCGGCCGCTGCTGCTGGAACTGGTCACGCCGGATCGTTTCGCGGCGGCTGCACTGCTGCTCGAAGTGGGCGAACGCACGGCGACCGTGGCCACCCGCGACGGCGTCGCCGCTGTGCCCCTGGCCGATCTCGCCGACTACTGGCGGGGCGGCTATCGCTACCTTTGGGATGCGCCCGCCGGTTTTGGCGCCGGCCTCGCCGAGGGCGACGAGGGGCCCGCCGTCGCCGCTGTCGCCGCGCGTTTCGCGCGCCTCGACGGGCAAACGCAGCCCCTTGCCGGTGAACGTTTCACGCCGCGCCTCGCTGAGCGCGTGCGGCTGTTCCAGCGCGCCGAGGGTCTCGCCGAGGACGGCATCGTCGGCACGCAGACGCTGCGCCGGCTGAATGTCGCCGCCGGGCTGGTCCCGCCGTCCGCCGGGCGAGCCCCGGCCTGGGAAGGGCTGCTCGCCGGAGGCTTCCGGCCATGAGCGGGGAGGGTGCGGCGTGTCGCTGATTCTCGATGCCCTCAACCGGGCGCGAAAGGAGCGCGGCGAGACCGGAGCCACGGCGCTGCCGGCCACGATCGAGGCAGCGCCGGCCCCGGGACCGCTGGCGGCCGTACTGGCGGTAGCCCTGGGCCTGGCCGTGCTGGTCATTGGCTGGCTGGCGTGGGAGCGATGGGGTACCGGGGACGGCCAGCCGGTGGCCACGGCGGGGGGGCACGCCGGTTCACCGCCCGCAGCGACGGTCGCATCGGCGCGGCAAGGGTCCACCGCCCCGGCCGGCGCCGCATCCGCACCGCGCCCGGCCATCGCCCCGGGCAAGGTCAGCCGGGATCGGGTCGTCACTTCCGCAAGGGAGCGCTCCGGCACGGACGCGATCGCACCGGACCCCGCTGTTGCGGCCCTCTACGCCACGCCGCCGGGGGGGAAGGCAGGGGCGATGCCCGACGCCGGACCGACGGATGCCGGGCGGCTGGCAGCCGTGCGGGAGGCCTCGCCGCCGGAGGCTGCGCCGCCAAAAGCCGCGCCGCCAAAAGCCGCGCCGCGGGACGAGACCATTGACATCGAGGCCGTGGTGGCCCGCGCCCGGGAGGAACTGGGCGAGCCGGCGCTGGCGCCGCACCCGGCGCCGCTGCTCGCCGACCTGTCGCAGCAGCAAAAGGATGCGATCCCGACGCTCATGTACCTGCGCCACGACTACGTGGAGAACGGCGCGAGCAGCGTCCTGATCAATGGCGAAACCCGCCGTGTCGGCGACCGCATCGGAACGGTGCAGGTCGAGGAGATCCTGCGCGACTCCGTGGTGCTCCGGCACCGTGATACCCTGTTCCGCCTCCGGGCCCTGAACAGCTGGGTCAATCTCTGACAACAACCGGAAAACCATCGAGGGGGGAAGTTGTGCTTCGACACTGTTTAGCGACCGTCTACCTGTTCATCCTTGCCGCCGCCGGGGTCCACGCCGCGCCGGACACGGTGATCCACGCCGGCCGGCTCGTCGACGTGGACGCGGAGCGGGTCCGCCCCGAGGTCTCCGTGCTGATCGAGGGCGACCGCATCGCCGCGGTCGAGGAGGGCTTCGTCACGCCCGAGGGCGTCGACGTCATCGATCTCTCCGGGCACACGGTGCTACCCGGCTTCATGGACATGCATGTGCACCTGGATCACGAGCTGGACCCGCCGCAGAGCTACTCGGAAGGGTTCTACATGAACTCCGCGGACTACGCCCTGCGCGCCACGCTCTACGCCCGCCGCACGCTGGAAGCGGGTTTCACGACGGTCCGTGACCTCGGCGCGCGCGACAAGGCGGCGTTACTGGGCCTGCGCGATGCCATCGACAGGGGCTATGTCGCCGGTCCGCGCATCTACGCGGCGGGCAAGTCGATTGCCACCACCGGCGGCCATGCGGATCCCACCAACGGCATCCGCTTCGACCTGCGCGGGGACCCGGGTCCGAAAGAGGGCGTGGTGAACAGCGCCGAGGACGCGCGCAAGGCCGTGCGCCAGCGCTACAAGGACGGCTCCGATGTTATCAAGCTCACGGTCACCGGCGGCGTGCTGTCGCTGGCCAGGAGCGGCGACAACCCGCAGTTCATGGAAGACGAGGTCGAGGCCATCGTCGCCACGGCGAAGGACTACGACTTCGTGGTTGCGGTTCATGCCCACGGCGCCGAGGGCATGAAGCGCGCCATCCGCGCGGGTGTCGACTCCGTTGAGCATGGTACCTACATGGATGACGAGGCGCGCAAGCTCATGAAGCGCAATGGCACCTGGTACGTGCCGACGATCTCCGCTGGCAAGTGGGTCGCCGGGCTGGCCGAGCAGGACGGCAAGCTGCCGGCGGTGGTCCGGCCCAAGGCCGCGGCCATCGGGCCGCAGATCCAGGACACCTTTGCCAGGGCCTGGGATGCCGGCGTGAAGATCGCTTTCGGCACCGACGCCGGTGTGTCACCGCACGGCACCAACGCCCGTGAGTTCCGCTACATGGTGGAGGCGGGCATGCCGCCCATGGAGGCGATCAAGGCCGCCACGGTCAATGCCGCCGAGCTGTTGCGGGTGAGCGATGAACTGGGCAGCATTGCCCCGGGGCGCTACGCGGACATCGTGGCCGTGGCGGGCGACCCGCTCACCGACATCACCGTCCTGGAAAACATGGCCTTTGTGATGAAGGGCGGCGAGGTATTCCGCGCCGCCGACTAGGGGGCGACAGCCTAGCTGAAGCTGAGCGCCAGCCCGAGGCGCTCGAAGGCCCGCTGTTCCTGGTGCAGTTCCTGCCAGGTCAGCGGGTGCTGTGCCAGCCAGCCAGCCGGGAACTCCAGCGCCAGGGCCTCGCGCCGCGCGCCGAGGCGGAAGTCCGGCAGGTCCTCCAGCAGTTCCACGTACTTGAACAGGGCCGCCAGGCGCAGGATGCCGATCATCCGCGCCAGGCGCTCGCCCTCGTCCCCGTCCAGCTCGCCGAGGAGCTCGCGCTTGAGCTTGCCGCGGTGGCCCGCCACCAGCAGCGCGAGGTCTTCCTGCTCCCCCTGGGAGAAACCCGGCATGTCGGAATTGCGCAGCAGGTAGGCGCCGTGGCGGTGGAAGTGCTTGTGGGAGATGGCCATGCCGATCTCGTGGGTGAGGGCGGCACGCTCGAGCAGCTCGCCGTCCTCGGTCCCGAGGCGCCAGGCCTCCCGGGTGGCCTCGAAGAGCATGCGTGCCCGTCGCGCAACCAGGGCCGCGGTTTCCGTGTCGGCGCTGTAGCGCTGCTGCATGGCGTTGATGGAGCGCTCGCGCACGTCCTCGTGCCGGAGGCGGCCGAGGAGGTCGTAGAGCACCCCCTCGCGCAGCGCCCCCTTCGAGGTGCGCATGTGCTCGATCTCCAGCACCTCGAAGAGCGCCTCGGTGATGGCGAGACCGGCAGTGATGACCGGTCGCCGGGCCTCGGACAGGCCGCTGAAGGACAGCTCGTCGACGCGCTTGTGGCTGAGCACCTGCTTGCGCAGCCGCGTGAGGCTCCTGCGGGTGATGCCGCCGTCGCTCCAGCCTTCGCCGGTGACCATGGCCTCGATGGCCTGCAGCGTGCCGGAGGAGCCGACGCACTCCTGCCAGTGCTTGCTGCGGAAGGCCTTGCGGATGTGCGAGACCTCGACGCAGGCGCGCTCGTAGGCCTTCTCGTACCCTCGCCGGTCGAGTCGTCCGTCGGCGAAGTGGCGCGCAGTATAGGAGACACAGCCCATCTGCAGGCTCTCCAGGCGTCGCGGCTCGAAGCGCTCGCCCACGATGAACTCGGTGCTGCCTCCTCCGATGTCCACGACCAGGCGGGCGGCGGTATCGTCAGCCAGCGTGTGCGCCACGCCCAGGTAGACCAGCCGCGCCTCTTCCCGGCCGTAGATCACCTCCACGGGGGCGCCGAGGATCGCCCGCGCCGGTTCGGTGAAGTCGCGCCGGTTCTTGGCCTGGCGCAGGGCATTGGTGCCAACGACGCGCAGGCGCCGCGGCTCCACGCTCTGCAGCATCTGCGAGAAACGCGACAGGCAGTCGAGGCCGCGCTCGATGGCGTCCGGCTCGAGATGTCCGTTCTTCAGGCCGGCGCCGAGCTGGACCTTCTCGCCGAGCACCTGGCTGGGGCGCAGTTCCCCATGCTCGTAACGGGCGACGATGAGGTGGAAGGAGTTGGAGCCGATGTCCAGGGCGGCGAGCTGGCTGCCCTCGGGGAGTTCGTCTGCGTCGGTGGCGGGCACGGCGGCGTCGTTCAGCAAAGCTTGAGGGCGCCATGGTAACGGATGGCGCCGGGGCTGTCGCCGTTACGGGGCGTACTCCCTCGGCGTTCTTGCCGGCATGCCGGCGAGGAGCTCGTAGCCGGTGGTCCCGGAGCCCTCGGCAACCTCGCCGACGGGGAGGCCGTCACCCCAGAGCCGGACCGGGTCGCCGACGCGGACCGGTGGCAGGTCGGTGACGTCCACGGTGAGCATGTCCATGGAGACCCGCCCGGCGAGCGGCGCCCGCCGACCGTTGACCAGCACGGCGGTGCCGCTCGCTGTCGTGCGCGGGTAGCCGTCCGCGTAGCCCGCGGCCACGGTGGCGATGCGCGAGGGCCGTCCGGCAACCCAGCTGCCGCCATAGCCCACCGCGTCCCCGGCGGGAATCTCGCGCACGGCGATCACCGCGGACTCGAACTGCATGGCGGGCAGGAGGCCGTCGCCGGCCGGGTGGGCCCGCGGCAGCGGGGTGTCGCCGTAGAGGAGATAGCCGGGGCGGATCCAGTCCAGGTGCGTGTCCGGTCGGGCCAGCACGGCCGGTGAGTTCGCCGCGGAGAGGGCCAGGGGCAGGCCGCGGGTGGCGTCGAGAAAGCGCTCGAGCTGTGCGCCGGTCTCCGGCCGGTCGAGCTCCTCGGCGCAGGCGAAGTGGGTGCAGGCGACCTCCGGCCGGGCGTGCGCGCAGGCGGCGAGGCGTTCGTAGGCGTCCCGCGCAGCCGACGGTGCCAGGCCCAGGCGGTGCATCCCCGTGTCGAGCTTCAGCCAGCAGCGCAGCGGGCCGGGCAGGCGTGCCGCCTCCAGCCAGGCGAGCTGCTCCGGCCCGGTGATGTTTACCGTGAGGTTCCGGGCCTGGGCTTCGACGAGGTCCGCCGGCTCGAAGGGGCCCTCGAGCAGGAGCAGCGGGGCATCGACCCCGGCGTCCCGCAGCGTCACCGCTTCGTCCAGGGTCGCCACAGCGAAGGCGTTGGCGCTCGCCCTGAGGGCCCGGGCCGCAGCGATGGCGCCGTGACCGTAGCCGTTCGCCTTGATCACCGCCATCAGGCGCGCTCCGGGGGCGCGGGCCGCCGCGAGCGCAGCGTTCTCGCGCAGCCGCGCCAGGTCGATGCGGGCCCGTGTGGGACGCATCAGTAGTCGAACTTGTGCGCCGCGAACAGCGCCTGGGCCTCGGCCCAGACGGGCCCGACAGCGCCGCTGCCCACGGGACGCCCGTCGATGGCGGTGACCGGCGCGATCTCCTTGCTCGAGCTCGTCAGCCAGACCTCCTCGGCGCCCGCGAGCTCGTCCCGGTGTACCACGCGTTCTTCGACGGCGATGTCGCTGTGTTGGCAAAGGATGTCGAGCACCAGCTCCCGGGTGATGCCCGGCAGCTTCTGGTGGTCCAGCGGCGGCGTGGCCACGGCGCCGCCGGCGACCAGGAAGACATTGCAGGCGGCCGCCTCCGTGAGCTCGCCGGCATCGTTGTAGAGGATGGTCTCGTCGTTCCCCGCGGCCTGGCCCTGGCGCATGTGCATGACGTTGCCGAGCAGGGCTGTGGACTTGATGTGGCAGCGCTTCCAGCGCAGGTCTTCGGCGGTGCTGACGCGGTAGCTTTTCACCGTTGCGGGGTCACCGCTCGGTGCCGGGGGAATCTCGAAGGTGTAGGCGAACACCGTCGCCTGCGTTTCCTCCGGGAAGGCGTGGTTGCGTTTCTCGTAGGCGCCGCGGCTGACGTGGAGGTAGATGCCGAGGTTGCCGGCGCCGTTGCGCCCGATGAGCTCCTCGACGAGCGCGCGCCAGTCGGACTCGGACAGCCCCGGGTCGATCTCGAGGGCTGCCAGGCCGTCCCGCATGCGCCGCAGGTGCGGTCCGAAGCCCACCAGCCGGCCGCCGTAGGAGGGTACGACCTCGTAGATGCCGTCACCGAAGAGAAAGCCCCGGTCCATCGGTGAGATGCGCGCCTCGGCCATGGATGTCCAGGCGCCGTTCAGGTACACGGTTGTCATGCGCTTGCCTCGCGGGTGGCCGCGGCCGCCAGGGCGCGCAGCTCGCTGATGATTGTTTCGCCGGCGGACGGGTCCATGCCGTCCTCGGTGAGGGTGTTTTCCCGGGTCACGCCATCGACGCTGCCGCGGGAGGAAAGGAATGCCAGCAACTCCCGGGGCCGCAGACTGCCGAGGTGGTCGCTGGCCTCGAGGAGATCGAAGTAGGCCAGCAGCCCGTAGGCCCCCCAGTTGGAGACATCGGCCACCAGCAGCTCGTCGCAGCCGGTGGCGGCCGGGGTTATCGCGAGCTTCGCCACCGCCGCCGCGATCTTGCCCATACCGATCTCGTTGCCGCCGTCGCCGATGGCGATGGTGGGGCAGTCGGCGAGCTCCAGGTAGCTGTCGAAGATGCCGCAGTCGACGGAGATGTCCTCGCCGCGCATGTTGTAGTAGCGCCCGTCGGCGGCCAGGCCCGGGCGCTCGATGGAAACGATCGCGTCCGGGGTGACCTGCGCGAGGCGGAGGATCGCCTCCTCTCTCGCCGCGTCGCGGTCCGTCGCCTGCAGCGGGAGGACACGGAATTCGTGCTCGAGCTCGGCGGCCAGCGGCGTGGCGCAGGCGATCCAGCACTGGGCGCCGCGCTGCTCGAGGGCACGGTAGAGGGCCATGGCACCGACCGGGCCGTCGGTCTCGAAGGTGCCTGCCACGGGGAAGCCCGTGCCGATGAGTACCCGGCGCGCGCCCGCGAGGAGCGCGCTGGCGCGGCGGTAGTAACCCGGCTCCAGCGCCGTGCGCAGGGACTGCATGCCGCGCGGGTTGCGCGCCACGAGCAGCGCCTCGAGGGCATCGTCAAAGTCCCGGTCGGCGGTCACGGCCTGCGTTCCCGGATGGTCCGCGAGGCCTCGAAGGCCCGGGCCAGGTGCAGCGCGTTGTGCGCGGCATGCTGGCTGACAGGGGTGAAAACGACTTCGCCGCCGGGCACCTGCTGCGCGAGCGGGGCCAGGTCCAGGGACAGGGCGGCGCCGATCTTCGGGTAGCCGCCGATGGTCTGGCGGTCGTTGAGGAGTACGATCGGCTGGCCATCCGCGGGCAGCTGGATGGCGCCGAGGCAGATACCCTCGGAGAGGATGCCGTCGATGTCGGCGCGCACCGCGGGACCCTCGAGGCGGTAGCCCATGCGATCGGCGCGGTCGGTGACCGTGTAGCGGCTGCCGAAGAAGCGGCGCTGGGCGAGGCGCGGGAAGTGGTGCTGCTGGTAGCCGGGAATGACGCGCAGGGTCACCTGCCGCGTGTAGCGTGGCCGGGCCGTCTCCGGCAGGTAGAGACGCCGCCGCTCGCGCACGGGTGTGCAGGGGAGCAGGTCCCCCGGTGCCAGCCTGCCGCTGCCCAGGCCGCCGAGCCCCTCGCGGAGTACCGTCGCGACGCTGCCGAAGGCGGGCTCGGCATGAAAGCCGCCCGCGATGCCGAGATAGGCGCGGCAGCCCACGGGCGGATGACCGAGCTCGATGCGGTCGCCGGCACGCACCGGGTGCACCTCCCAGCCCGGTCGTTCGTCGCCGTTGATGGCGAGCGGCATGGGCGCGCCGGTCACGCAGAGAAAGGTATCCGTCTCCGCCGTCAGGCGGGCACCGCCGAAGCTGAGCTCCACCGCGGCGGTGCCCGCGGGGTTCTCGAGGAGGCGGTTGCACAGGTCGAAGGCCTGCCGGTCCAGGGGGCCGCCGTCGGTAAGCCCGAGACGGTAGTGGCCACGGCGCCCGCCGTCCTGCAGCAGGGCGAGGAGTCCCGGATCATCGATGCGAAGCCCGCTCACGGCTCGCCCCCGAGAGCGAGGTACTCCTCGCGGTCGATGGGCCGGAAGCGCACCCGGTCCCCCACGGCCACCGGCATGCAGGGCTCCGCGGCGGGGTCGAAGAGGCGCTTCGGGCAGCGCCCGACGAGGTTCCAGCCGCCGGGAGATGCGGCGGGGTAGACCGCCGTCTGCCGGTCCGCGATGGCGATGGCGCCGCGGGGCACGCGCTGCCGCGGCGTCGCCAGCCGGGGCGCCGCGATGCGCGCGTCGACCTGACCGAGGTAGGCAAAACCGGGGGCGAAGCCGATGGCGTAGACGCGGTATTCCGCGTCGCTGTGCAGGGCGATCACTTCCTCCGTCGCGAGCCCCGCGCGGCGGGCGAGCGCCTCGAGGTCGGCGCCGCTCTCGCTGCTGTACCAGGCCGGCAGCTCCACCAGCCGACCCTCGCCGGGGTCGTCCCGCTCCAGATCATAGCCGAGCCGGTGCAGTTCGCGGATCACGGCCATGTGGTCGGTGGCGTAGGCGTCGAACACGACCAGCAGGGACGCGTAGGAGGGCACGAGGTCGAGGAGCTGCGCGCCGAGGGCGCCGGGCAGGGCGTCGGCGAGGGCCTGCACCCGCGCCGAGACGGCCGGGTCCATGGTCTCGCCGAGGTAGACCATGAGGGCGTTCTCCCCCGCCGGATGAATGACCATGTCAGGCGCCTGCCGTCGGCGCCCGCTCGCCGACGCGTTCACGGATCTCGCGGATGGCGCGCACGCCTTCCTCGTTGTCCCCGTGGACGCAGAGCGTCTCGGCTTCGAGGGGCAGCCGCCGGCCGCTCGCCGTGGTCACGGCCCGGTCGCCGACCAGCGACTCCACCTGTTCGAGCATGCGTTCGCGGCCGTGTACGGCCCCCGGCTCACGGCGGGAGAGGAGGTGGCCCTCATCGTCGTAGCAGCGGTCCGCGAAGGCCTCGAAGAGGAGCTCCACGCCGTGCCGCGCCGCTTCCTCGCGGTGCGTGTCGGCGGCCGCGGTGGCAAGCAGCATGAGCCGCAGCGGGCGGTGAAAGCCGGCCAGGGCGGTGAGCACCGCGTCGCGGATCACGGCGTCGCGCATCATGTCGTTGTACAGCGCGCCGTGGGGTTTGACGTAGTCGAGGGCCAGGCCGGCGCAGGCGGCCATGCCATCCAGGGCCGCCACCTGGTAGCGCAGCGTGGCGATGAGTTCCTCCCGGGAGAGGTTCATGGAGCGGCGGCCGAAGCCGACGAGGTCCGGGTAGGCGGGGTGCGCACCGACCGAGACGCCGTGCTCCCGGGCCAGGGCGAGGGTCTCGGCCAGGGTCAGGGGGTCCCCGCCGTGGAAGCCGCAGGCGATGTTGGCGAGGTCGATGTGCGGCATGACGTGGGCGTCCATGCCCATGCGCCAGGGCCCGTAGCTCTCGCCGAGGTCACAGTTGAGCAGCATGGTTAATCCTCCTAGAGCACCGCGAGCCGGCTGTTGCGGAGGTCCGTGACCAGCATGCAGCCCGGGCTGTGGGTGATGGCAACCGGGGGCCGGGCGTGCGCGAGTGCGACCTGCGGCGTCACCCCGCAGGCCCAGAATACCGGCAGCTCCTCCGCTGCGACGGGGACCGGGTCGCCGTAGTCCGGCGCGCCGAGGTCGTCGATGCCGATGAGTGCCGGGTCACCCAGGTGCACCGGCGCCCCGTGCACGGCCGGGAAGCGGGTACAGACCTGGATGGCCCGGATCGCGTCGGCGGCGCGGAAGGGCCGCATGCTCACCACCATGTCACCGCGGAACGGGCCGGCGGCGCTGCAGGGAATGTTCGTCCGGTACATGGGCACATTGCAACCGAGGCTGACGTTGCGCACTTCCAGCCCGTCGGCGAGCAGTGCCTCCTCGAAGGAGAAGGAGCAGCCGAGGGCGAAGGCGACGAAGTTTTCCCGCCAGCGGTGCGCAATGCTCACCGGTTCGGCGGTCACTTCGCCGCCCTCGAAGACGCGGTAGCGCGGCAGGTCATCGCGCACGTCGATGTCGCCGAGGGCGGGGAGCGTCGGGTCCCCGGGGGCCGGGCTGACGGCCAGCAGGGGACAGGGCTTCGGGTTGGCCTGGCAGAAGCGGAGGAAGTCGGCCGCGTAGGCCTCCGGCAGCACGACGAGGTTGCACTGCACATGCCCCGGGGCAAAACCCGAGGTGTTGTCGGTGAAGGCCCCGCTGCGCATGGCGGTGCGCAGCGCCGCGGGGCTTGCATGACGATCCATGGTCGACTCCGGTCGGTGCCAGCGCCTATAGTATGACCGCACTATAACGCGACCGGGTATACCGCTACCGGGATAGGCTTCTCGCCGGTCACGGTCCCGAAGTGCCAATAATACGCAGACAACGAGGAACCAGCATGCCCCACCCCAGCGTCACCGCCGAGACCCTGCCGCACAAGCCCGCCATCATCATGGGCGGCAGCGGCGAGATCGTCACCTACCGCGAACTCGACGATCGCTCGAACCAGGGTGCGCAGCTGCTGCGCAGCCTCGGCCTCGAGCAGGGGGACCATATCGCGCTCATGCTCGAGAACTGCCGCCAGTTCCTCGAGATCTGCTTCGCCTGCCAGCGCTCCGGTATTGTCTACACGCCCGTCAGTACGCATCTCAAGGCCGAGGAGACGCGCTACATCCTCGAGAACTGCGGCGCGAAGCTGTTCATCACTTCCCCGAAGATGCACGACGTTGCCGGGAAGATGCTCGAGGGCGCCGGTGCCGTTCGCCATTTCTACATGGTCGGGGGCATTGCCGACGGCTTCGAGAGCTGGGAAGAGGCCGTGGACCGCCAGCCGGCAGAACGCATCGCCGACGAGGCCTACGGTGTCGACATGCTCTATTCCTCCGGCACCACCGGCAAGCCCAAGGGGGTGTTCCTCCCGCCGCCCACGGAGGATCCCTATGCCGAGCACCCGATGGCGCCGAGCCTCGGGGCGGCCTTCGGCTTCAGCGACGAGACCGTCTACCTGTCGCCGGCACCGCTCTACCATGCCGCCCCGCTGCGCTACAACATGATGGTGCTGTCCCTGGGCGGCACCACGGTGGTCATGGAGAAGTTCGACCCGGAGGCGGCGCTGGCCCTTATCCAGGAGCACCGCTGCACGCACAGCCAGTGGGTGCCGATCATGTTCATCCGCATGCTCAAGCTGCCGAAGGAAACCCGCGAACAGTACGACGTCTCCAGCATGCAGTTTGCCATCCATGCGGCCGCGCCCTGTCCCGTCGAGGTCAAGGAAAAGATGATCGAGTGGTGGGGCCCCGTGATCGTCGAGTACTACGCCGCCAGCGAGGCCATCGGCATCACCATCATCGATTCCGCCGCCTGGCTCACCCACAAGGGTTCCGTGGGGCCGGCCGTGCTGGGCCAGATCCACATCGTCGACGATGACGGCAACGAGCTGCCCCCGGGAGAGATCGGCACCGTGTATTTCTCGGGCGAGCAGGCGAGCTTCCAGTACCACGGCGAGCCGGAGAAGACCGCCGAGGCCTTCGACCATCGCGGCTGGGCCACCACCGGCGACGTGGGCTACGTGGACGAGGACGGCTTCCTCTACCTCACGGACCGCAAGCATTTCACGATTATCTCCGGCGGCGTAAACATCTACCCGCAGGAGATCGAGAATATCCTCATCACCCACGACAAGGTGGCGGACGTGGCGGTGTTCGGTGTGCCGGACGACGAGTTCGGTGAAACCGTCACCGCCGTGGTGCAGCCGCTCAACTGGGCCGACGCCACCGACGAGGTGGCCATCGAGATCATGGAGTGGCTGCGCGACCGGGTCGCGCACCTCAAGGTGCCCAAGGCGCTGCACTGGCACCCGAAGCTGCCGCGGATGGATAACGGCAAGCTCTACAAGCGCCACCTCGCGGAGGAGTTCCGCGGCGGCGCCAGGGCCGATGATGGTCCCCGGGTCGAGCCCGAGGAGGAAAAGAAAGGCTGAGCGCTAGTTCGCGGGGAGCGGCTCGGAGGCCGCTGCCCCGTCGCTGCCTGCACGCGCGCCCCGGAACGGCAGGTAGAACACCGGCAGCACGAACAGGGTGAACAGCGTGCCCACGAGCATGCCCGCGGCGATCATGAGGCCGATGCCGAAGCGCGCGTTGGCGCCGGCGCCGGAGGCGATGAGCAGCGGCACCACACCGAGTACCGTGGCGAAGGTGGTCATGAGAATCGGCCGCAGGCGCAGGGCCGCGGCTTCAAGCACCGCGGCACGCCGGTCGGTGCCGCGCGCCGTGAGCTGGTTGGCGAACTCCACGATCAGGATACCGTGCTTGCTGATGAGGCCGATGAGCGTCAGCAGGCCGATCTGCGTGTAGATATTGAGGGTGACCACGCCGAGGGCGATGGGCACAACGGCGCCGAAGATCGAAAGGGGCACGGCGACGAGCACCACCAGCGGGTCGCGGAAGCTGTTGAACTGCGCCGCGAGCACCAGGAAGATCAGGATCAGCGACAGGCCGAACAGCACGGGGAAACTGCCGCTCTCCTGCATGAAGCGCCGTGACTCACCGCTGTAGCCGGCGCGGAAGGAGGGCGGCGCGATCCCGGCGAGGGCCTCTTCGAGGAAGGTAAGGCCGGTGCCCAGCGTGTTCGGCGGCATGACCAGGCCCTGGATCGTCGTGCTGTTGAGTTGCTGGTACTGGCTCAACTGGTTCGGCTGCACCCGGTGCTCGAGACGGATGACGCTGGACAGCGGCACCAGCTCGTTGCTGGCGGTGCGCAGGTAGTACTTCTCGAGTTCCTCTTCCGTGAGCCGGAAATCCCTTCCCGCCTGGGGGATCACCTTGTAGCTCCGATCCGCGACCGAGAACCGATTGACTTCCGCCTCCCCCAGCATCACGGCGAGGGTCTGGCCGATGTCGCGCATGGCGATGCCCAGGCGTGCGGCCCGCTCGCGGTCGATGCGCACCTCCACTTCCGGGCGGTTGAAGTCGAGGGTCTGGTTCACGAAGATGAACAGGCCAGACTCCCGGGCGCGCTGCAGCAACTCCTCGCCGACCCGGTAGACCTCCTCCTGCGGTGCCGTCGAGGCGACCACGAAGGCCAGCGGCAGGCCGCCGCCGGCGCCGGGGAGGGACGGCGAGCCGAAGGAGAACAGTTCCATCCCCGCGATGCCGGCGAGGCGCTGCTGGAACCGGGCCTGCACCTGCTGCTGGGTGCGCTCCCGCTCGTCCCAGTGGGTCAGCGTCAGCCCGCCGAAGTTCCCGGAGGGCTCGATCACCTGCCAGGACGAGGCCACCTCCGGCATGTCCTGCCACAGGTCGACCACCTGGTCGAGGTAGCGGTTGATGTAATCGAGACTGGCATAGCTCGGTGCAACGCCGACGTAGAAGATCCCGCCGGTGTCCTCCTCGGGGGCGAGCTCGTTCTGTGCCAGCAGAAACAGCACGGGCAGGGCGGCGAGGATGGCCGCGGCGAACAGCAGCACCGCGCCGCGGTTGGCGAGGCAGCCGGCCAGGAGGCGCTGGTAGCGCCCGGTGAGCGCGCCGAAGCGTTCGTCGAGCCAGTCGGCGAAGCGGCCCTGTTCGCCGTGGCTTTTCAATACGCGGGACGACATGACCGGGCTCAGGGTGAGGGCGATGAGGCCCGAGACGAGCACGGCGCCGGCCAGGGTCAGGGCAAACTCGCTGAACAGGGCGCCGGTCAGGCCGCCGATGAAGGCGATGGGCGCGTAGACGGCGGCCAGGGTCAGGGTCATGGCGACCACCGGCATGGCCACCTCCCGGGCGCCGGTGATCGCCGCCTGCAGCGGCGTGGCGCCTTCCTCCACATGCCGGTGGACGTTCTCCACCACCACGATGGCGTCGTCCACCACAAGGCCGATGGCGATGACCATGGCCAGGAGCGTGAGCAGGTTCAGGGAGAAGCCCATGGCGAGCACCAGCGCGACCACGCCGATGAGCGACAGGGGAATGGTCACCAGCGGCACCAGCACCACGCGGAAAGAGCCGAGGAACAGGTAGATCACGGCGATGACGATGAGCGCGGCCTCGACCAGGGTGCTGGCGACTTCGCGCAGCGCCGCATCGATGGCGATACTGCCGTCCCAGTCGAGGCGCAGCTCCAGGTCCGCCGGCAGCGAGGCGCGGATCTTTGGCAGCTGCGCGTGCAGCGCCGCGGACACCTCCAGCGGGTTGGCGTCCGGCGTCGGCTCGATGGCCATGAACACCGCCGGCTCGCCACTCGAGAAAGCGCGCGACTGGTTGTTTTCCGCGGCCAGTTCCACCTCCGCGACATCGAGCAGCCGCACCTGCCGCTCGCCCTCCTGGCGGACCACCAGGCGCTCGAAGTCCTCCACGGTCTGCATGTCGGTGCGGGCATCGACGTTGATGCGCACGAGGTTGCCCTCGGTGGCGCCGGCGGTGCTGATGAAATTGTCCCGGCGCACGGCTTCCGAGACATCCGCGGCGGTGACGCCCAGGGCCGCCATGCGTACCGGGTCGAGCCAGATGCGCATGGCAAGGGGCCGGCCGAAGATGGCCGCTTTGCCGACGCCGTCGAGGGTCGCGATTTCCGGCTGCACGCTGCGCAGCAGGTAATCGTTGATCTGGAAGGGCGTCATCTGCTGGCTGGTGAAGGAGAGATACATGAGCGCGTCGTCGCCCGAACCGGTGGCGATTACCGGGTCTTCAACCTCCCGGGGGATCTCGTCGCGGGCCTGGGCCACCTTGGCGACCACCTCCGTGAGGACCTCGTCCGTGTCCTCGCCGAGGCGCACGTGCACTTCGATGGTGGAGACCCCGGCGTCGCTGGTCGCCGAGAGATAGTCGATGCCGGCGGCACCGGCGATGTTCACCTGCAGCGGTGTGGTCACGAAGCCCTGTACGGTGCGTGCGCTGGCGCCGGGATAGACGGTGGTCACGGTGATGACCGAGCGCTCCAGGCTGGGGAACTCGCGGATGCCGACGCGGGACAGGGAGGCGAGGCCGAAAAGCAGGACCAGGGCGCTGACCACGATGGCCAGCACCGGCCGCTCGATGAAGCGGTCCGTGAAGCGCATCAGGCGCCGGTGCCGTCGGTGAGGACGACGCGGGCGCCGCGGTAGAGCTTGTTCTGGCCAACACTGACTACGCGGTCACCGGCGGAGAGCCCCGAGAGGATGGCCACGCGGCCGTCGCGCACCGCGCCGGTGGTGACCACCCGCGGTTCGACACTGAGGCCCCCGGCGTCCTCCTGCAACAGATAGACGAGGTTGCCCTGGAGCGAGAAGGTCACGGCCGTCTCCGGTAGGGTGACGTGCGTGGCGGTCTCGCCGAGGTCTATCTTCAGGCTCGCGAACATCCCGGGCAGCAGCCCGTCTGTCTCTTCGAGGCGCGCGCGCAGGAGCAGGTTGCGCGTGCCCGGATCGGCGGCGGCGTCCAGCGCCTCGAGGCGGGCGGCAAAGCGCCGGCCCGGGAAGGCCGCGGTACTGACGCTGACCGCCAGGCCGGGGCGCAGGCGCGGTGCATAGCGGGCGGGGACGGTGAAATCGACCTCGAGGGCGGAGCGGTCCTGCAGCGTGGCGATCGCCGTGCCGGACTCGAGGTAGTCGCCCACCCGCACGCGGATGATGCCGAGGGTCCCGGCGAAAGGCGCCCGGATCCGCTTGTTGTCGATACGCGCCTCGAGTTCCGCGAGCTGCGCTGTGGCGGCCTGCAGGTCCGCCCGGGAGCGGTCGTACTGGCTCTGGGGGATGGATTTCTGTTTCACCAGGCTCTCGTCGCGCTCGAACAGGAGCCGGGCGAGCTCGAGGTTGGCCTGCTGGCGCGTCCGCGCCGCCTGCTCGACACTGTCGTTGAGGACCAGGAGCAGGTCGCCCGTGGCCACGGCCTGGCCGGAACGGACGGCAATCCCGGTGATTTCGCCGCTGGTTTCGGCGGCGAGCTCGACCCCGCGCACGGCCCGGATGGTGCCGACCGCATCGAGCATGCTGGGCCATGGCGCCAGTTCGGCGGTGGTGGCGCTGACGGTGATCGGCGGCTGGGGCGGCGGGTTGCTCAGGGCGGCGAAACGCTGGGCCAGGTACAGGCCGATAGCGCCGAAGATGGCCAGCAGGAGGGCGAGGGCGATGACGTAGGCGCGCAAGGCTTTTCCTTCTTCTGTGCTCCGGGTTTGCTTTCCTTGTGCAGGGCCCTGCTGGTGGCGAGCCACCGGCCGAGTCTACGGTCCCCGCGGGTCCTTGACAAAGATCAAGAGACACCAGTATACGCCGCCGGGTGCGCTGGGCGGGACTCCGGTGAGACGGTATGCTCGGGGGGATGGTATGAAGGGGAGCCCTGCATGAGCAAGGCACGCAAGCTGAAGGCGCTGGAACGCGAGATGGACCGCGCCGAAACCTACGCCGCCTGGCGCGAGGCCGCCCTGGCCCACGACGAGCTGAGCGGTGCCCGCCGCTGGCGCGAGATGGACCAGACCCGCCAGTACGACTACGCCCAGATCCGCCTGCGCCTCGACCGGCTGCGCAGTCTCCGTGCACGGCACGACAATCACGGTCTGCTCTATACGCTCAACGAGGGCATCCACGGCAACATGGGCGGCATGGGCCGCGCCACCCTCTACCAGCGCGCCAGGTTCGGCACCAAACACCTGATCGAGCAGTACATCGAGGAGATCGACGACGCCCTGCGCTACCTCGCGGACCTGCCGGAGAAGGAGATCGGCATCCAGGAGAAGATGGACTTCTTCTACCGCGCCAACATCTGCTTCGGCCGCTCGGCGCTCATGCTCTCCGGGGGGGGCGTGCTCGGTTTCTACCACATGGGGGTGGTCAAGACGCTCCTCGAGGAAGGTCTGCTGCCGCGGGTGATCTCGGGCTCCAGCGCCGGCTCGCTCGTGGCCGGGGTGCTCGGCACCCACACCGACGCCGAGATGCGCCGCTTCTATGACCCGGCGAACGTGCACTTCGAGGCCGAGCGCGAGGCGAGCGTGTTCTCGCGCATGTTTTTCGGGACCAATCCTTCCATCGACGTGGGCGACCTGGAAAAGATCATCGACCGGCTCGTACCGGACATGACTTTCCAGGAGGCCTACGAGAAGACCGGCCGGCAGATCAGCATCACCGTCGCGCCGGCGGAGACGCACCAGCGTTCCCGGTTGCTGAATGCCATCACCTCGCCGAACGTCTACATCCGCTCGGCGGTGATGGCCTCCTGCGCCGTGCCCGGGGTGTTCCCGCCGGTGATGCTCATGGCCAAGAATGTGCACGACGAGCCGCAGCCCTATCTGCCCACGCGCAAGTGGGTGGATGGTTCCATTGCCGACGATCTGCCGGCGAAGCGCCTGTCGCGGCTCTACAGCACCAACCACTACATCGTCAGCATGGTGAACCCCATCGCCACGCCGTTCCTGAACGGTGGCAAGCCGCGGGGCAAGATGGCCGCGGCGCTCGGTGCCCTGGGCATCGGCGTCGGCCGGGAAGTGCTGAACTTCTACCGCGGCATTGCCCAGCGCCAGGGCGACCGCTGGCCGCGCCTCAACCTGCTCCTGAACGGCGTCCATGCGCTTATGGACCAGGAGTACAGCGGTGACATCAACATCATCCCGAGCTTCCGCTGGTACAACCCGGCGAAGATCCTCTCGCACCTGTCCGAGAAGGAGCTGGTCGCCCTCATGCAGGGGGGGGAGCATTCGGCGTTCCCGCAGGTGGAGGCCATCCGCATCTGCACGCGTATTTCCCGGACCATGGAAGAGATTCTCTATCGCTTCGAGTACGGGGACCTGCGGCCCGAGGGCGACAAGTACCACCGGCCCCGGGCCTCCCGGCGGCGGCCGGCGCCGACCCGGGCGGACCGCGAAGCCATGCGCGAGACCGGCTCCCAGCGGCTTGCCAAGGCGGCGCCGAAGGCCAAGGCCCGGGCGAAGAAGCGCCCGGCCGGGCGCAGCAAGGGCGGCGGCAAGAAGGCCGGCAGCGCCGCCGCCTGAGCAGTGGCTAGCGGTCGATGAGCGCCACGCCGTGCTGCGCCAGCGGCTCCACCAGCGCGCCCTTGGCCTCGGCCTCCGCGCTGGAGGCGTTGCCCTGGAGGGCGCGCTTCTTCACGCCCTGCAGGATCGCCGCGAGGCGGAAGAAGCAGAACACCAGGTAGAAGTTCCAGTGGTCGATGCCGTCTCGGCCCGTGCGCCGGCAGTAGTCGGCGACATAGGCCTCGTCTGTGGGCAGGCCAACGGTTGCCCGGTCCACCCCCGCCAGGCCCCGGAGGCCGGCGTCTCCCGGCAGCTGCCAGGCCATGACCTGGTAGGCGAGGTCCGCCAGCGGGTGGCCCAGCGTCGACAGCTCCCAGTCCAGTACGGCGATGATGCGTGGCTCCGTCGGGTGAAACATGAGGTTGTCGAGGCGGTAGTCGCCGTGGACCAGGCTCACGGCGCCGTCATCCGGTGGCATATTGGCGGGCAGCCAGGCAATGAGCGTCTCCATCGCCTCGCTGTGCTCCGTCTCTGACGCCCGGTACTGCTTGGTCCAGCGGCTCACCTGGCGTTCGAAGTAGCTGCCGGGGCGGCCGAAGTCGGCGAGGCCCGCGGCGTGCACGTCGACGTTGTGCAGGGCCGCGAGCACCCGGTTCATCTCGTCGTAGATGGCCGTCCGCTCGCTGTTGTCGGCGACCTCGGGCAGCGTCGGGTCCCAGAATACCCGGCCCTCCAGGTACTCCATCACGTAGAACATGGAGCCGATGATGCTCTCGTCCTCGCACAGCAGGTATGCCTTCGGTACGGGCACCTCGCTATCCGCCAGGGCGCTGAGCACGCGAAACTCCCGGTCCACGGCATGGGCGGAGGCCAGCAGTTCGCCCGGCGGCTTGCGCCGGAGAACGTACTGGCGGCCGCCGGCGCTGAGGCGGAAGGTCGGGTTCGACTGGCCGCCGGCGAATTTCTCGGCGGTCAGTTCGCCGGAGAAGCCAGGCAAATGCTCGGCGAGGTAGGGGGCCAAACGGTCCGTGTCGAGGTTCTGGGTGTTCATGGCGCTCTCCGTGTGCTGCCCGCGGGGTCGCAACAATGACACCACCGGCAAAAAAAATAAACTCGGTGGGACCACGCGGCCCGTGCCGTTGAGCCGACCGCGCGGTAACGCTATGCTCCTGCGCCATCAGTACCGGAATTAGCCATAACAAACGCGGGAGACGCGCATGTATGCAGAGCTGAAGCAGGCCTGGCAGGAACTCACCAGCCCCGGGCAGCTGTTCGAGGTGACCACGGCCGAGGTGGGCGGCGTTCCCATCCGCACCTACGCCCACGCGCCGCCGTCCCTGCGCGAGATCTGGCTGGGCGCCGCGGGGCACGGCGACAAGGAGTACCTCGTCTACAACGACGAGCGCATGAGCTATGCCGAGGCGCAGGCGATCACGGGCGCCATCGCCCACTGGCTCGCCGAGGCCGGGGTCCGCCCCGGGGACCGTGTCGCCATCGCCATGCGCAACTATCCCGAGTGGATGCTTGCCTACTGGGCCGTGACGGCCATGGGCGCCGTGGTCGTCGGCATGAACGCCTGGTGGGTACCGCAGGAGATGCACTACGGTCTCGAGGACTCCAGGCCGAAGGTGCTGATCGCCGACCAGGAGCGGCTGCAGCGCTTCGCCGGGCTGCGCGGCGATTTCCCGGAACTCACTGTGGTCGGAGTGCGGGTACCGCACGACCTGCCCGACTGGGCCACGGACTGGGCGGAGCTGGTCAACAGTGAGTCGGCCATGCCCGAGGTCACGGTGGCACCGGACGACGACGCCTGCATCTTCTATACCTCGGGAACCACCGGGCGCCCGAAGGGCGCGCAGCTGACCCACCGCGGCTGTGTCAACAACATCTTCAACGTGGCCTTCGCCAACGCCGTGCAGCCGCGGGCCCTCGCGCTGGCCCGCGGTGACGAGCCCGGTGAGCCGGGCAGCTCGGAGATCCGCGCCCTGGTCGCGACACCGCTGTTCCACGTCACCGCCAACAACTGCGTTGCGCAGGTCGTGACGCTGGTCGGCGGCCGCCTGGTGCACATGTACAAGTGGGATCCGGCGGAGGCCCTGCGCCTCATCGAGCGGGAGAAAGTCACGACTTTCAACGCCGTGCCCATGATGGCCCGGGAAATCATGATGCACCCGGACTTCAGGACCCGCGATACCTCCTCGCTGAAGACCGTGGGCGGGGGCGGGGCAGCCATGCAGCCGGACCTCGTCGGCAAGGTGAGCGAGACCATGAAGACCGCGCGCCCGAACACGGGCTATGGCATGACCGAGACCTGCGGGATCATCACCGCCGTTTCCATGGAGTTCTTCATGGACCGGCCGACCAGTGTCGGCCCGGCCATGCCGACCTTCGAGGCCCGCATCGTCGATCCCGTGGGCAGGGAACTGCCCCTCGGGGATATCGGCGAGCTGGTGGTGCGCGGCGCCCCGGTAATCAAGGGCTACCTCAACCGCCCGGAGGCCACGGCCGAGACCATCGTCGACGGCTGGCTGCACACCGGCGACGTCGCCTACATGGACGAGGACGGCTTCATCTACCTCGTTGACCGGGCCAAGGACATGGTGCTGCGGGGCGGGGAGAACGTGTACTGCGCCGAAGTGGAGAACGCGCTGTTCCACCACGATGCGGTGGCCGAGTGCGTGGTTTTCGCGGTGCCGGATGACCGCCTGGGCGAAGAGGTCGGCGCGGCGGTGCACCTGAAGCCCGGCGCGAGCGTCGATGCCGAGGCGCTGCGCAGCCACTGCCGGGAGCACATTGCCGCGTTCAAGGTGCCGCGCTATCTCTGGTTTCTCGACGAACCGCTGCCGCGCAACGCCAACGGCAAGTTCCTGAAGCGCGAACTGCGCGAAACCCTGAAGGTCGAGAACGCCGCCTGAGGCGGGTGACGCCTCAGGCGTCGACGTCGAGGGTGACGCCGCGGGCGATGGTACCGTCCGCCTCGCCGCTGCTGATGGCGATCCGGTCCGGCGCAATGCCCTTGCTGGTGACCAGGTAGCGCTTGACGGTGGCGGCGCGCTCGGTCGCCAGCGTCTCCAGCGCGCGGGGCGGCAGCGCCATGGTTTCCGCCACGGCGTCGTATTGCGCCGCGAGCGGCGGTTCCGCCTCCTCCCCGTTACCGCTGGCCGGTGGCGCCAGCGGCGCATAACGGGCGGCTATCGCCTCCGCCCAGGCCTCGTCGCGGGCGGCCAGGCTCTCCGGCGCGAGGCCGTCCGCGAGGAGGGCGTCGTCCAGCGCTTCTGCCTTGAGGACTTTCGCATCCTCGTCGTCCGTCACGCCGCGGGCGAGGAGCCGGAGTTGCGGTCGCTGCGTCAGCGCATCGGCAAGCGCATCCAGCTTGCCCGCCGCCGGGGCATCGAGCGTGTCGCGGGCGGGCTCGAAGGCCAGCGCCTGCAGGTCCTCGTCACTGCCGGCGAGGCCCGCGAGGAGCTTGAAGGGCGCGGTGACGATGTTGGTGATGACGTTGGCGATGGCGCGGCCGATGACCTTGCCGAGGCGGAACGAGGGATCATCGATATCGCCCGCGACGGGGACGTCAAGATCGATGACGCCGCGCGAATCCTCGAGCAGTGCGATGGCCAGCTTCAGCGGCAGGTCCATGGCCTGTTCACTCTCGAAGGGCGCGCCCAGTTCCATCTGCGAGATAATGGCACGGTTTTCTCCCGCCAGCCGGTCACCGGCGAGCCGGTAGCGCAGGTCGAGGTTCAGCGTGCCGGCATCGATGGTGTAGCCGGCGTAGGTCCCGGCGTAGGGTGTGAGCCGGGCGATATCGATGCCCTGGAAGCTGACACCGATATCGACATCGGGCGCGGGGGCGAAAGGCGCGACGCTGCCCTCGATGCGTACCGGCGCATAGCCGTCCACGGAGCCGGCCAGCTCTACCGGTACGGGGGCGTCCGATGCCGTGCCCACGGCGCCGAGCTCGCCGTCGAGCCCCTCGACGAGGGTGCGAAACTCCAGAGGCAGGGAGCGGTCCTCGAAATCCACGCTGCCGTTGCTCACGGCGAGGCCGCCGATGGCCAGCTCCCAGGGATCGCCCGCGGCCCCGGCCGTCGCGCCGTCGTCACCGTCTCCGGCGCCTTCCGTTTCGACCAGCGCCGTCTGGATGTTGAGGCGCCGGTCTTCGCCGATCCGCAGCCGGCTGCGGTAGCCATCCAGGGCAATGACGCCGGTCTCCAGCCGCCGGGCGGGCAGGTCCACGGTAAGCCCCGGCACGGCCAGCCGGTCCCACCCCAGGGCACTCTGCTCTGCGCCCTCGATCTGCAGGTCGAGGGCGGTGAGCGCCGCATCGGCACGCACGGTCGCCGGCGCGAAAGCGGCGAGCGCGATGTCGCCGTCGACGGCCAGGCGCCCGCTTTCCAGCTCTGCGTTGAGGACCGAGTCGAGTAGCGGGTTGGCCAGGGTCACGGGCAGGGCGTGCAGCTCGAGCTCGAGCGCGCCGCTGCCCACGCCGGCATCGACGACACCGGCGACGGTCAGGGTCGCTTCCCCGTTGAGGGTGAGGGCGAGCGACACGCTGCTGTCGCCCTCGGGCGGCCAGGCCAGGTTGCCCAGCTCGATCGTCAGCGGGTCGACCGTGAGCAGGGCCGGGTCCGTGTAGGCCGAGCGCCAGCGCAGCCGGGCATCGGGCAGGGAGAAGCGCTTGAGCAGCACCTGCCAGGGCCCGGCATCGTCCCCGGCGGGGCGGGCGCCCCCGGTACCCGTTGAGGCGCTCTCGTTCCCGGCTGCCTCGCCCTGGGGTGGCAGGAGCATGTCGAGCAGACTGATCTGTCCGCCCTCGAGCCCGCCCTCGAGTCCGCCCTCGAGAAAGCCACTGACGTCGAGCCCCTCGAGTCTCGCCGCCTCGGCGCTGGCGTGGCGGGCACCACTGTCTACGGTGATGCCGTCGAGCTCGAAACGATCAAAGGCCAGCGCCGTGTCCGGAAGCGCCGTGGCGTCACCGGGGGCGAGGACGAACTCGCGCAGCTGCAGCGCGCCGCCGTTCACGCTGACGCGCGGCTCGCCCTGCCAGTCGGCCTCGTAGCGGCCGGTGACCTCCATGAGCGCGCTGTCCATGGTGAAGGGCAGGTCCTGGGCGAGGTAGCGGTGCAGGGGGCGCAGGTCGAGGTCCGCGATCTGCAGTTCGCCGCTGCTGCGGGCGCGCGGCAGGGAGAACTCGCCGCGCCAGCGCAGAATGCCGTTGTGCTCTGTGACCACCAGCAGCTCGTAAGGGCTGCCCTCCTCGACGACCGTGGACAGGCCCGTGACCGTGAAGCCGAGGTCCCGGAGGAAGGTCTCGTAGTGCGGTGTGCGGGTGCGGTCCTCGAAGCGCAGCTCCCGGGCATCGAAGTTCAGCGAGCGCACCGTGATGCCCGGGGCGGCAGCGCCACTGTCGTCTGTCTCCTCTGCCGCCCCATCGCCGGCGAGGAGGTCACTGATATTGAACCGGCCGTTCTCGAAGCGCCGCAGGGCGAGCTCTAGCCCCTCGACCGCGACGGCGTCGAGCACGACGCCGGGTTGCGTGAGGCTGCGCCAGGCGCCGAAGTCGACGTTGAGGCGGTGCAGAGCCGCAAAGGGACCGCCACCGGGCTCCGCGAGGCGCGCCTTGCGGACCTCCAGGGCCAGGGTGAAGGGGTTGAAGAGGATAAGCTCGCTGTCCAGGCGTCGCCCCAAATATTGCTCCGCGAGGCGCGGCGCCGCGATGTTCAGGGCGGGCAGCAGCACGAGGAGGGCGGCAGCAAGGTAGGCCACGTAGGCCATGAGAAGGGTGCGCAGAAGGCGTCCGGGCATGGCGGTATGGAGCTGGCGAAGGCTGAGGTTTTTCAGCTTGCAGGCCCCCGCCGTCTTTACAAGCCCTTGCGGTAGGCATAGGGAGTGACGCCGGTCCAGCCCTTGAACGCGCGGATGAACGCGCTCGATTCGGAGAAGCCAGCGCGGTGGGCGATTTCCTCGATGGACAGGCCCTGCCGCCCGAGGTAGTGAAGGGCCACGTCGCGGCGGAGCTGGTTCTTGATGTCCTTGAAGGTCGTGCCCTCCCGGGCGAGACGCCGGCGGAGGGTCTGGGGGTGCACGTCGAGGGCGGCAGCCACCTCGCCGAGCTCCGGCATGGCCAGCAGGTTCTGGCGCACAAGGTCGCGGACCTGGGCGGTCCAGCTGGCCCGCGGGTACTGCTGGGTAAGCATGATCAGCACCGGGTGGCGCAGGAAGCGCTTGAGGGTCGCCTCGTTCTGCACGACGGGACGTTCCATGAGGCCCGCGGGAAATTCCAGGGCACAGCGCTCGCACTCGAAATCCACGGGGTTGGCGAGGAACATGCGGCGGTAGTCGTCAGGCTGTGCGGCTGGTGCGTAGTCGAGCGTGGCGCGGGTGAGCGGCAGGTGCTCCTGCACCAGCCAGCTGCCGAAGCGGTGCGTGTTGAAGAGGAAGAGTTCCTTCAGGTAGGGATCGGCCGCCGCTGAGCCCTGCCGGTGGAGGTGGACGGTGGCACGGTCACCGCTCACCTCGAAATCGGCGACGAGGCTGTGCCCGAAGAGCGCGTAGAAGCGGCACAGGCGCGACAGGGCCTGGCCCAGGGTGGCGCTGCCGATGACCGCGTAGCACATCATGGTCCAGGTCCCTAGCGGCATGGGCCGCTCGCCGTAGCCCAGGGACTCGTCCCTGAGTGCCTGCATGGTGGCCACCTGCAGGTCGGCGAAGCGCTCGATGGCGATGCGGGCGTGGGGTTCCCGCAGCAGCCGCGGTGTGATGCGGTGGCGGCGGAGGAGGGGGAGCGGGTCCACGCCGAGGCGTACCGTGTGGCGCAATACGGCGCGGGCGAAGTGCACCGAGATGGATTGCTTGCGCAAGGGCGCGTCCTGTCAGTTTGGGTCAATAATTTTGTCCGTGGCGGTCATTGCCGCCCCCGGCGGCGCTGCACATACTGGCGCGCGTCCCCATCGCCCACCACGGAGATTCGCGATGTTGCCACGCAACTTCACCGAAGAACAAACCATGTTCCGCGATGCTTACCGCAAGTTCCTCGCCAGCGAGATTGTGCCACACATGGAGCGCTGGCGTGAGGCGGGCATCGTCGACCGGGAGGCCTTCCTGCGCGCCGGTCAGCAGGGCTTTCTCATGGTCTGGCCGGACGAAAAATACGGCGGCATGGGCGATGACGACTTCCGCTTCGAGCAGGTCATCATCGAGGAAACCGCCTATGCCCGCGTCGGCGACTGGTACGCCACGCTGCACAGCCGTCTCGTCGGCCCCTACTTCACCCGCTTCGGCAGCGAGGAACAGTGCGAGCGCTTCCTGCCGAAGTGCGTGAGCGGCGAGTGCATCCTCGCCGTCGCCATGACCGAGCCGGATGCCGGCTCCGACCTCGCCGGTATGCGCAGCACGGCCCGGGAAGAGGACGACCACTGGGTGCTCAATGGCTCAAAGACCTACATCTCCAACGGCATCAACGCCGATGCGGTGATTGTCGCCGCGAAGACGGATCCGGAGAGCAACCCGCACCACATGACCCTGTTTATCGTCGAGCGGGGCATGGAAGGCTTCGAGCGCGGCCGAAACCTGAAGAAGATGGGCATGAAGGCCCAGGATACCGCCGAGCTGTTCTTCAACGACGTGCGGGTACCGAAGGCCAACGTTCTCGGTGAGCCCGGCAAGGGGTTCATCTACCTGATGGAGGGGCTGGCCGAAGAGCGCCTCATCGGCGCCTGCGGCTACCTCGCGGCGGCCCAGCTGTCCTGGGACCTTACCTACGACTACGTGCGCGAACGCAAGGCCTTCGGCAAGCCGCTGGCCGCGTTCCAGAACACCCAGTTCAAGCTGGCGGAGCTGCGCACCGAGCTCGATATCGCCCAGAGCTATGTCGACCAGTGCGTCGCCGCCTTCAATGCCGGTCAGCTCACGGCGGTTGATGCCGCCAAGGCGAAGCTGGTCACCAGCGAGCTGCAGGTAAAAGCCGCCGACGTGGGCGTGCAGCTCCACGGCGGTGCCGGCTATATGGACGAATACGCCATCAGCCGTCAGTATACCGACGCGAGGATCGCCACGATCTACGCCGGCAGCTCCGAGGTGATGAAGATCATCATCAGCCGCGACTGCCTGGCGGACGACTACAAGCCGTTCAATACCCGCAATTTCTGAAGCTTATAGCGGATCAAGGAGGAATCACCATGGATCTGTCAGGGAAAGTCGCCATCGTTACCGGCGGGGCCTCCGGCCTGGGCCGGGCCACCGTCGAGGCCTACGTTGCCAAGGGGGTCAAGGTCGCCATTTTCGACCTCAACGAGAAGGCCGGCGACGAGATGATCCAGGCGCTCGGCGACGACAAGGTCGGCTTCTGGAAGGTCAATGTCGCGGACGAGGATTCCGTGAGCACGGCGGTCACCGGCGTGGTCGAGAAGTTCGGTGCGCTGCACATCTGCAACAATTTCGCGGGCATCGGCAGCGCCTGCAAGACCCTGAGCAAGAAGGGCGTCTTCCCCCTGGACATGTTCATGGGCGTGATCAACGTCAACCTGGTGGGTACCTTCAACGTGTCCCGCTATGCCGCCGAGCAGATGGCGAAGAACGACCCGGTTTTCGGCGACGAAGGCCGCGGCGTCATCATCAATACCGCCTCCATCGCCGCCTACGAGGGGCAGATCGGCCAGCTTGCCTACAGCGCATCCAAGGGCGGCGTGGTCGGCATGACCCTGCCCATGGCCCGGGACCTGGCCAGCTATGGCATCCGCGTGAACACCATCGTGCCCGGGCTGATCCACACGCCGCTCTTCGAGTCCCTGCCGGAGCCGGCGTACAAATCCCTGGAAGCCAGCGTGCTCTACCCGCACCGCCTCGGCAAGCCGGAGGAGATTGCCCACCTGTCGGTGTTCATCGCCGAGAACGACTACGTCAATGGCGAGTGCATCCGCCTTGATGGCGGTATCCGGATGCAGCCGAAGTAAGCCCGGCGCGAGTCAATAACGCTAGACAGGGAGACGGCTATGGGGCCCCTCAACGGCTACACGGTCATCGAGCTCGCCGGCATCGGGCCGGCGCCCATGGGAGGGATGCTGCTCGCGGACATGGGTGCGGAGGTGATCCGCGTGGACCGCGCCGGCGGCGCGGACCCGAAGCTCACGGAGCGCGTCAGCGGCCGCGGCAAGAAGTCCATCGTTATCAATCTCAAGGACCCGGCAGGGGTCGAGACGCTGCTGCGCATGGTCGAGAACGCCGATGTGCTCATCGATCCATTCCGCCCCGGGGTGTGCGAGAAGCTGGGTATCGGCCCCGACGAGTGCCTGGCGCGCAACCCGAAGCTGGTGTTTGCCCGGATGACCGGCTGGGGCCAGACCGGGCCGCTGGCCCGGGCCGCAGGCCACGATATCAACTATATCTCCCTGACCGGCGCCCTTTACGCCATCGGCCCCGGCGACGGGCGTCCGGTGCCGCCGCTCAATCTCATCGGCGATATGGGCGGTGGTGGCATGCTCCTCGTGCAGGGGGTTCTCGCCGCACTGCTGGAGGCCGGCAACTCCGGCCAGGGCCAGGTCATCGACGTGGCCATGGTCGACGGCGCGGCACAGCTCATGTGGATGTTCCATAACTTCCACGCCATGGGTGCCTGGAACGCCGACGAGCGCGAGGCCAACCTCCTGGACGGCGGTGCCCATTTCTACGGCACCTACGAGTGCGCGGATGGCGAGTACGTGGCCATCGGCTCCATCGAGCCGCAGTTCTACGCGCTGCTGCTGGCTAAGGCCGGCCTGTCCGCCGAGGAGTTCGGCGACCAGAACAACCAGGCGCACTGGCCCGAGTTGAAGGAAAAGCTGGCGGCGGTGTTCCGGCAGAAGACCCGCGACGAGTGGTGTGACCTCATGGAGGGGACGGACGTATGCTTCGCCCCGGTACTGCGTTTCACCGAAGCGCCGTCGCACCCGGCCAATGCCGCGCGGGAGACCTATATCGACGTTGAGGGTGTCGTGCAGCCCGCGCCGGCGCCGCGCTTTGCCCGCACACCGTCGACGGTGCGTCACGGCGCCCACGGCGCCGGCGAGGACACAGACAGTATCCTCACGGCCATGGGGTTTGCCGAGCAGGAAATCCAGCAACTGAAGGCCGGCGGCAGCGTGGCCTGACCGGCCGGGGGAAAAGCCATGAACGACTTCAATACCGTGCGCATCGATCGCGACGGCCCCGTGGCCGTGGTGACCATCAATCGCCCGGACAGCCTGAACAGCTTCAACGGCGAACTGCGGCGGGAATTTCTCGCCGCCGTGCAGGCAGTGAACGCACACCCGGAGATCCGCGTTGCCGTACTTACCGGCGAAGGCCGCGCCTTCTGCGCCGGTGCGGACCTCTCCGAAGGCCTGTCGCCGGATGACGGCGGAGGCCACGCTACCGAGGCCATGCTCAACGACGAGTACAAGCCCGCTGTGCTGGCGATCACCCAGTCCCGCAAGCCCTGGATCGCTGCGGTGAACGGCGCGGCCGCCGGCATCGGCAGCGCCTTTGCCATGGCCTGCGACCTGTCGGTCATGGGGGAGGGCGCCTACCTCTACCAGGCCTTTGTGGCGATCGGCCTCGTGCCCGACGGCGGCGCCACCTGGCATCTTGCCAGGACGCTTGGTCCGCTCCGTGCCTTCGACATGATGACTTCCGGTGAAAAGATTCCTGCGGCGCGCTGCGTCGAGCTCGGCCTTGCCAACCGGGTGGTGGCCGACGACGACCTCGTCGACAGCGCCGTTGCCTGGGCCAGGGAACTGGCCGGCAAGGCGCCGCTCGCGCTCGAATACATCAAGAAGTCGCTCGCCTTTGCCATGGAGAACGACCTGCCTTGCGTCATCGCCCAGGAGGCATCCCTGCAGCACAGCTGCGTGGACAGCGCAGATGCGAAGGAAGGCGTGATGGCCTTCCTCGAGAAGCGCCAGGCCAACTGGACCGGCCGCTAGCCGGGAACCCCGGGTGGCTGACGAGGCTGACGATACCGGCGCACTGCGCCCGGAGCTGCTTGCGCTTCGCGAGCGCCTCGCGCGAAGTGGTGACGAGGCCCGGGCCGTAGAGCGGGACAAGCGCCACCGCAAGGACTATCGCACTGCGCGGGAAAACCTGTCCGACCTGGTCGACGCCGGCAGCTTCCAGGAGTATGGGCAGCTGGCGGTTGCCGCCCAGCGCAGCCGCCGGGACTACGACGAGCTGCAGGTGCGTACAGCCGGCGACGGCATCATCACCGGTACGGCCCGGATCAACGGCGCCCTGTTCGGGGAGGCGGCTACGCGGGCCGCGGTGATCGTCAACGATTACTCGGTGCTCGCGGGCACCCAGGGTTTTTTCCACCACCGCAAGCTGGACCGGCTCTGTGAACTCGCCGAGCGCCTGCGGTTGCCGGTGGTCATGTATACGGAGGGCGGTGGCGGGCGCCCGGGCGACACGGATGTGCTCACGCAGATCGCCGGCCTCAATGTGCCGTCCTTCGCCGCCTGGGCTCGCCTCGCGGGGCGCGTGCCGCGCATCGCCGTCAACAACGGCTATTGCTTCGCCGGCAACGCGGCGCTGTTCGGCTGCGCGGATTTCCGCATTGCCACGCGGCGTTCCTGGATCGGCATGGCCGGCCCGGCGATGATCGAGGGGGGTGGCCTCGGCCGTTTCGAGCCGACGGAGATCGGCCCCATCGACGTGCAGGAGCGCAACGGGGTCGTCGACCTGGTGGTCGAGGACGAGGCGGCGGCCACGGCGGCCGCCCGGCAGCTCCTCGGTTATTTCCAGGGCGACCTCCCCGAGTGGGACTGTGCCGACCAGGCCATACTGAGGGACCTCGTCCCGGAAGACCGACGCTGGGGCTACCCGGTGCGCCGGGTGATCGAGACGCTGGCCGATACCGGGTCGTTCCTCGAGCTCGGCCGCATTCATGGGCGCAGCGTGATCACCGGTTTCCTGCGCATCGATGGGCGGCCGATGGCGCTCCTGGCCAACGATTGCCAGCAGCTCGGCGGCGCCGTGGATGCGGAGGCCGCGGACAAGGCGGCCCGCTTCCTCACGACCTGCAATGCGCTCGGCCTGCCGCTGCTGTCGCTCACCGACACGCCCGGCTTCATGGTCGGCCCGGACAGCGAAGCCCAGGCGGCCGTGCGGCGCATGGCCAGCCTGTTCACCGCCGGCGCGGCGCTCACGGTGCCGGTGATCGCCATTTTCCTGCGCAAGGGCTACGGCCTTGGCGCGATGGCCATGGTCGGCGGCTCTTTCGCCGAGCCGGTCTACGCGGCTGCCTGGCCCACGGGCGAGTTCGGCGGCATGGGCCTGGAAGGCGCCGTGCGCCTCGGCTACAGCAAGGAGCTGGCCGCCGAGCCCGACGAGGCGAGCCGGGCAGCGCTGTTCGAAAGGCTGGTGGCGAAGCTCTACGAGGTGGGCAAGGCCACGGAGGCCGCGGCTCACCTGGAAATCGACGCGGTCATCGACCCGGCGGACACCCGCGCGGCGATCCGTGAAGCACTCACCGGCGCCCTCGGCGCCCAACGCAGAAGGTAGGACCCATGGACAAGCTTTTCGACCTTTCCGGCAAGGTGGCCGTGGTGACCGGCGGTTCCCGCGGCATCGGCGCCATGATCGCCCGCGGTCTCATCGGCGCCGGCGCGCGCACCTACATCACGGCCCGGCGCGAGGAGGAGCTCGCCGCCACGGCGGAGGAACTCGGTGCGTTCGGCGAGTGTATCGCCCTTCCCTCGAACCTCGGCAGCGTGGAGGGCGTCCAGGCCTTCGCCGATGCGGTCCGCGAGCGCGAGCCGGCGTTGCACATCCTGTTCAACAACGCCGGCGCCAGCTGGGGTGCGCCGATCGATGAGTTCCCGGAAACCGGCTGGGACAAGGTCATGGACCTCAACGTGAAGTCGCTGTTCTTCCTGACGCAGAAGCTGCTGCCGGCCCTGCGCGCGGCGGGGACGGCGGAAGACCCGGCCCGGGTGGTCAACATTGGCTCCATCAACGGGCTGACCTACGCGCCGCTGCAGAATTACTCCTACACCGCCAGCAAGGCGGCGGTCCACCACCTGACCCGGCAGATGGCGGTGGACCTTGCCGGGGACTGCATCAACGTCAACGCCATCGCGCCGGGCTTCTTCCCGAGCAAGATGACTGCGCATATGCTCGAGCACGAGGCGGAGATGGTGAAGGCGATTCCCCGCGGGCGCCTGGGCCAGCCGGAGGACGCCGCCGGTACGGCGGTCTACCTCTGTGCCCGCGCATCGGCCTTCGTCACCGGGAACGTGCTGGTACTCGACGGAGGCCAGGCGGCGGGCGCCTGACGGCGCCCCTTCGCCTCAGGCGGTCACGACCAGGCGCACGGCCTGCAGGTGCAGGTCGGCCCTGGCGATGGCCGCGAGGCTTTCCTCTCGCTGCCAGCGCAGATGGCTGATCTCCTCGTCCCGCACCTGCGGGTTGACCCGCTGCAGCGACTCCAGGCGCGTGATCTCCTCGCCCAGGTGATTCTCCACGCGGCGCGTTGCGTCCTCACGCAGCGTCCCGAGATGTTTCCCGGCATAGGCCGCGGCAGCGGCGAGGCGCTCGTCCACGGCGCCCTGGAGCTGGCGGATGATGCCCACGGCAGTTGCATGATCCACCCGGCGGACCAGCTGGTTCAGGCGCTCGTGGGAGATGGCCTGCGACAGATCCCGGTCGCGGCTGTCCACCAGCACCCGCTGCGGTGACAGGGACAGGAAACGCTGCAGCTGCAGGCTCTTCGGCGCGCTCACGTTGATCGTGTACAGGCACTCGAGCAGCAGGGTACCGGGGGGCACGCCGCGCAGCTTGAGGGTCCCGAGCGCGGCATTGCCGAGCTCCGTGGAAAGGATGGCCTCCATGGCTTCGGTGAGCATCGGGTGCTCCCAGGTGAGGAACGCCATGTCCTCCCGGGCCAGGGCCGTGGCCCGGTCGAAGGTCACCGTGCGCCCGTCCTCGGGCAGCTCGGGGAAATGGGTGGTGTCCATGTGTTCCCCGGGGCGCAGGATCAGGCAGCCCTCGCTGTGGTATTCGTGCTCGACACCCAGGTTGTCGCACAGCGTTTCGAAGTAGGCCTGCAATTCGCCGCTGCGCTCGCTGTCGCGGATCGCCTCGATGATGCGCCGGGCCTCGGCCGGCCGGCAGGCGTTGCGTTCCAGCAGCCGGTCCCGCCCCTCCGCCAGGCGGCGGTTCGCGTCTGCCGTGGCGTCGCGGGTCTCCGCGATCAGTGCGTCGATATCCGCGCTGCCGTCCAGGGCGGTCTCCAGCCGTTCCCGGCAGGCGTCGAACACCGGGCGGCCCGCGGGGCAGTTCTGCCGGAAGATATCGAGCCCTTCGTGCAGCCAGCGGAACAGGCGCTCCTGCGCCGTGCCTTCGAGGTAGGGTACGTGGATGTTCACGTCCCCGGCCTGGCCGATGCGGTCGAGGCGGCCGATGCGCTGCTCCAGCAGGTCCGGGTTGCGGGGCAGATCGAAGAGCAGGAGGTGCTGGGCAAACTGGAAGTTGCGTCCCTCGCTGCCGATCTCTGAACAGATCAGCGCCTGGGCGCCGCTTTCCGCTTCCGCGAACCAGGCCGCGGCGCGGTCGCGCTCAACGATCGAGAGTCCCTCGTGAAAAGCCGCACAGCGGATGCCGGCGCGCAGGTGCAGGTAGTGTTCGAGCTGCTCGGCGGTTCCGGCGGTGCTGCAGATGACCAGCGCCTTCCGGGGCCGCAGTGCGCGCAGGGTGTCGCGCAGCCAGCCGACCCGCGGTTCGGCGTCGAGCCAGGTCTCGTCCCGGGTGTGGCGCTCCGGGTAAAGGGCACCGGGCTCTGCCGCCGGCCCCGCGGCTGGAAGGGCGTACTCGTGCAGGTGGCGCGCCGGGAATCCGCCGACGCTGGCGCGGGTGTTGCGGTAGAGAACCCGGCCGGTGCCGTGCCGGTCCAGGATGCGTTCGACGAGTACGGTGTCGCTCGCACCCTCGTCGAGGCCCGGGGGCAGGGTCGCGGGACGCTTGCCGTTCTCGATGGCTTCGAGGAGTTCGCTCCACTCCCGGTAGCGCGCCTGCTCGGCGCGGAAGGCGTACAGGTCGTGGAAGCGCGCCGGATCGATGAGGGCCAGGCGCGCGAAGTGGCTTTCCACGCCGAGCTGTTCGGGCGTGGCCGTCAGCAGCAGGAGCCCCGGGCTCGCGTTCGCCAGGGTGCTGATGAAACGGTAGTCCTGCCCCGGCGTGTCGGGATGCCAGTGCAGGTGATGCGCCTCATCGACCACGACGATATCCCAGGGCGCGGCGAGCGCATCGGCCTGGGCCATCGGGTCCTCGTAGAGCAGGTCCCCGGCGCAGAGTACGAGCTGCTCGCTCTCGAAGGGGTTGTCTCCGTCGCTGGCATCCAGGCGCTCGCTGTCGAAGAGCGCGAAATGCAGGTTGAAGCGGCGAAGCATCTCCACCAGCCACTGGTGCAGGAGGGGCTCCGGTACCAGCACCAGTACGCGGCTGGCGCGGCCTGTGAGGAGCTGCTGGTGCAGGATCATCCCCGCCTCGATGGTCTTGCCGAGGCCGACCTCGTCGGCCAGCAGGACGCGCGGCGCATGGCGACGCCCGACACTGGCGGCGATGTAGAGCTGGTGCGGCAGGAGCTGGGCGCGCGGGCCGAGGAGGCCGCGGGCCGGATCCCGCTGCAGCCGGTCAAGCTGCAGGCAGGTGGCGACGCGCAGGGCAAAGGCCTCGTGGCGATCGAAATGACCGTTGCGCAGCCGCTGCTGCGGCGTGGTCAGCTGGACGAAAGCATCGAGCTCGATCTCCGGCACCTGGTGCTCTTCGCCGGCGGCGTCCTTCGCGCGGTAGAAGAGCAACCCCTCGCGTTCGCTGACCGCCGTGACCTCGAGTTCCCGGCCGTCGGCCGTGCGCAGCCAGTCTCCGGTCTTGAACCGCAGCCGCGTCAGCGGGGCGCGGCCTGCCGCGTAGGTTCGCTCTTCGCCGACGGCGGGAAAGCTCAGCGTGATCCGCGGCCCATCACTGGCCACCACGATACCCAGGCCCAGCTGCGCATCCGCATGACTGACCCAGCGCTGGCCGAGGGCGAACTCCACGGCGCCGGCCTCAGGCCGCGAGGGCCGGGGCGTCCCCCGGGAAGAAGAGGGCATAGCTCGAGCGCCGGGCGATGGCGAGCAATTCCTCCACCGGGAGCCCCTTGAGCTCGGCGATCTTCTCGGCGACGAACGGTAGATAACAGGGGGCGTTGGTCGTGCCGCGATAGGGCACCGGCGTCAGGTAGGGCGCATCGGTTTCCAGCAACAGCTGCTCCACCGGGGTAAGCTCGACGATGGCGCGGACGTTATCCGCGTTGCGGAAGGTGGTGATCCCGTTGAAGCCGAGGTAGAAGCCGGCGTCGAGCGCGAAGCCGGCAAGGCCCGCGCCGGAGGTGAAGCTATGAATGACGCCGCGCCGCGAGAGCCCCGGCAAATGCTCGCCGAGGATCGCTTCCGTGTCCTCGTCCGCGTCACGGCTGTGGATGACCACGGGCAGGGCGAGTTCTGCGGCCAGGGCCAGCTGGCGGGCGAAGGCGTCTCGCTGGGCGCCCCGGTCGGTGTGGTCGTAGTAGTAGTCGAGGCCGATCTCGCCGATGGCAACGACCCGCGGATGGGCGGCACCCTCGCGGATCGCCGCCTCGACGGCATCGTCGTAGCTGCCCGCCTCGTGCGGGTGGATGCCCTGGGTGCACCACACGCGCGCATCGGCCTCGGCGATACGACGGACCGTGGCCAGGTTATCCGGTGCGACGGCGATCGTGACCACCCGTTCGATGCCGACATCGGCGGCTGCGGCGAGGGTCTCGCCCAGGCCCGCTTCCCCGAGGTAGTCGAGGTGGCAGTGGGTCTCTACGATCGGTGTGGCGAAGCGCGGAATCGCGCGCCGCTGTTTCTTGCTCATGGCGTTCCCGTGGGGCAGGTTTCCGCGTGGGTTGGCAGGGCACTGCCCGCGGCTTTCGTTGGCTGTCTCTTGCTGATCGTCTTTCGCTGGCCGTCTTTCGTGCTTTCCCTTCCGACCGGCTGTCTTTTTGCGCATTATAACGACTGATGATGACGCCGTATGCCCCCTGCCGCCGGCTCGCCTGCCGGGCCCTGCTGTTCCTATGGCTGGCGCCTGCGGCCGTGGCGCTGGCGGGCGGTGAACCCTATGGGCGGGATTTTGCCCGCGAGGGCGCCCGCTGGGGCGAGGGCGGGCCACCGGCGGTGCTCGTGCCGCCGCTGCCGGCGGCGGCGGACGCGCCGCCCGCGGCGGAACTCGCTGCGCTGCGGGCGCGCCTGGCCGCCCTCGAGGCGGAGGGCGGGCCCTATGCCGGCGGTCTCGAGGAGCCGCTCGCTGCGCTGGGGCGCGCCCTGGCGGCCCGGGGCCGCTATGCGGAGGCCGTGGCGGCCTATCGGCGCGCGCTCCACGTACTCCGGGTGAACGATGGCCTTTACGGCGAGGCACAGAAACCCCTGCTGGCGGCGCTCCTCGGCATCTATCGCGCGGCCGGTGACTTCGCGACGCTCGACGAACAGTACCCGTGGTTCTACCGCGTTTACGGTAACGGCCAGCCGCCGCTGACGGGGCTGCGGCTGGAAGCCGCGCTGGCCTATCAGCGCTGGCAGCGGGAAGCCCTGCGGCGGGATCTCGGCAACGGCACCCGTCGGCTTCTGGCGCTGATCGACGAGGGCGCAGAGCTGCTCGACCGGGTCGCGGGGGAGCCGGCGGCGGCCTGGCGAGCACGCCGGGACCTGGCGTTGTCCCAGCTGCGCAACCTGTATCTCGTGGGGGACCTCGTGGCGCCGCCGCCGGAGGATTATCCGGGGCTGCGCGATCCGGACCCCTTTCAGCGCAACGAGCTGTTCACGGACGACCCCCAGGAAGAGCGGCTGCAGGCCCTGCGTCGCACCGCGCAGGGGGATGGCCGCCGTCTGCTGGAGGAGCTCGCGGCGGCAGCGCCGGATCCGGAAGCCCGGGCCGAGGTGCTTGTCGCCCTGGGCGACTGGCAGCAGTGGCACGGTCGCGAGGGCGCGGCGCGGGAGGCCTGGGAGAATGCCATTGATGCGCTAAAGCGCGCGGGCCGCCGCGAGCGGGTGGCCGCTCTGTTCGGCGAACCCCGGGAGCTGCCGGACAACGGTGTCTTCTGGCAGCCGCCGACACCGGCAGCCGACGCGCCGCGGCCCGTCGTGGCGGCACGGTTCACGGTCACCGAGCGGGGCCGGGCCCGGGCCGTGGATGCCGAGACGGTGAGCGGTCGCGACAGTGCGCGGATCGGGGTTGTCCGGTCGCTGCGCCGGCTGCGCTTCCGGCCGGCCTTCGCCGACGGGGCGCCGGTTGCAACGGCGGGCGTCGAGCGCTTCTACGAGGTTTACGACTAGCTAGCGGTTGTTGATGTGCAGCAGCGTGCCGCGCGCGGCGAGCGCGCCGCGGGTGCGCCATTCCAGCAGCTCGCCGCCGTGCCGGTCGATGCAGCGCTCGGCCATGGCTAGGTAGGGGGAGCGCTCCGGGTCGCCGATGAGCACTTCTCCGACCCCGGCCCTGATCGCGCGGTTCACGAGGTTGGCAACGGGGGCCGTCAGCTCGTCCCAGAAGCAGATATCCGCACCGATGAGGAGGTCGTAGCCCGCCAGCTCGCGGGTGGTGATGCGCTCGAAGCGGCGCACCAGGTGTTCCGTCTGAACGCCGTTGAGCTCTGCGACCGCGTCGAGATAGGGAAAGACGTTCGGGTCGGCATCGACCGAGGTGACGGCTGCACCGAAGCGCTTTGCACACCAGATGCCGCCGATTCCCCAGCCGCAGCCCACGTCCAGGACGCGACGGCACCCGGCCGGCGGGTTGCGGTGCAGGTAGTCGATAACCAGGCAGCTGGATTTCCACAGCTTGTTGCCGTGGATCGCCGGCGCATCGGCGCGCCGGCGCACAGCGCGGATTGCCGGGTGGGCGGCCGTTGGGAAAAGAGCGCCGCGAAAGCGGCGCGCGTGCTTGACGGCCATGGGCAGTCCTCGCTGCGACTCAGTCCAGGGGTTCGACGTCTTCGGCCTGCGGGCCCTTCTCCGTGTCGGCCACGACAAAGGAGACGCGCTGGCCGTCATTGAGGCTGCGGCGGCCCTCACCGCGGATGGACCGGAAGTGCACGAAGATCTCGCGACCGTCGTCGAGGGTCAGGAAGCCGAAGCCCTTGGCGGCGTTGAACCACTTGACCGTTGCCTCTTCCCGTGGACCCGACGGTGCAGCGGCTGCAGGCTTCTTCCTTGCGGTGGATTTCTCCTGTCGCGCTGCAGTTTTCGGCTTCTGTTCCCCGTGGCTCTGCGGGCGGGGAGCCGGCGTGCCGGCCGCCGGCGCGGCGAGCGGGCGGTGTGTGATCAGGGCCGTGCCGGCCGTGGCGGCCACGAAGAGGACGGCCAGCACGGGGTCGAAAGCCCCGATACCGGTGAGCAGGGGGGCGAGGGCAGCCGCGACGAGGCCGATGGCGATGGCAATGACGAGTTTGCCGGGAATGGACATGGTACTTCTCATAACTTGACACTCACTTGCTGTCGTGTGTTGACATAGTTGGTACGTTGCCGGTCGCCTCGCGACCGGCCGGAAGGCGGGCGGTCCGGCGTCGACGGCCAGCCGCCCCTGGTGATGCCCCGGGAGACATCCCGGGGCGCCGGGGAATCGCTAGAGCTTTGCGACGTCCTCGGCCTGGAGGCCCTTGGGCCCCTCCACCAGGGTGAATTCTACCGCCTGGCCCTCGTCGAGGGTGCGATAGCCGTCGCCCTGGATAGAGCGAAAGTGCACGAATACGTCACCCTCGCCTTCTTCCCTGGTAATGAATCCGAACCCCTTGGCGTTGTTGAACCACTTCACCGTGCCGCTGACACGTTCGCCCATACCGCTTCCCTCGGTGTTTCCCTTTTTATTGTCTGGCGGCATTTGCTGCCGCCAACCCATGCGCGCGCCGCGCTACATGTTCTCAAGGGCTTTACGCTGCGCCTCGAGGCGGGCTTGCGCCTGTTCCTGCGCAGCCAGCTTCTCGCGTTCCCGCTCGACCACCTCGGCGGGGGCCTTGGCGACGAAGCCCGGATTGTCGAGCTTGCCGCGCAGACGCTTCAGTTCACCCTCAATTCTGCCCAGTTCACGCGTCAGCCGGGCGAGCTCGGCGTCGCGATCAATGAGTCCTGCCAGCGGCACCAGGATTTCCAGTTCGCCGGCCAATGCGGTGGCGGCAGCGGGAACATCCTCGTCCGCTTCCAGGAAGCGGACGCTGTCGAGCTTCGCGAGCTGCATGAGGAAGGTCCGGTTGTCCCGCAGCCGCTGGTTATCTTTTTCCGTTCCGTTGCGCAGGAGCGCGCCGATCGCCTTGCCGGGCGCGACGTTCATCTCGCCACGAATGTTGCGCACGCCGAGCACAATCGCCTTGATCCATTCTAGCTCCGCGCTCGCAGCCGTGTCCACGCTGGCCGGGTCCACCTGCGGGTAGGGCTGGCGCATGATCGTCGGTCCGGAGACACCTGCCAGGGGGGCGACGGACTGCCAGACTTCTTCGGTGATGAAGGGCATGAACGGGTGCAGGAGGCGCAGCACGCTCTCGAGTACCTGCACGAGGGTCTGCCGCGTAGCGCGCAGGGCGGCCTGGTCCTGCGCAGCGTCGCGCAGGGCGACCTTCGACAGCTCGAGATACCAGTCGCAGTACTCATTCCAGATGAAGTCGTAGAGCACTTGCGCGGCGAGGTCGAAGCGGTAGTTGCCGAGGGCGCGGTGTACCTCGCCGACGGTGTCCTGCAGGCGGGAGCGGATCCAGCGGTCCACGAGGTGGTAGCTGACCGGCGCGGCCGGGTCCTGGCCGCAGTCCTCGCCCTCGGTGTTCATCAGCACGTAGCGGGCCGCGTTCCAGATCTTGTTGCAGAAATTGCGGTAGCCCTCGATCCGGCCCAGGTCGAACTTGATATCGCGGCCGGTGGAGGCGAGGGCGTAGAAGGTGAAGCGCAGCGCATCGGTGCCGTAGGCGCTGATGCCTTCCGGGTAGTGCTTGCGCGTGGCCTTCTCGATCTTCGCGGCGAGGCGCGGCTGCATCATCCCGGCAGTGCGCTTGGCGACGAGGTCCTCGAGGTCGATACCGTCGATGAGGTCGATCGGGTCCAGGACGTTGCCCTTGGACTTGGACATCTTCTGCCCCTCGCTGTCGCGCACGAGGCCGTGCACGTAGACAGTGTGGAAGGGCACCTCGTCGCGGAAGTGCAGGGTCATCATGATCATCCGCGCGACCCAGAAGAAGATGATGTCGAAGCCCGTCACCAGTACCGAGGTCGGGTGATAGCGCGCGAGCTCCGGCGTCTCCTCGGGCCAGCCCAGGGTGGAGAAGGTCCACAGCGCCGAGGAGAACCAGGTGTCGAGGACGTACTCGTCACGGTGCAGGGGCAGGGTCTCGTCGAGGCCATGCTCGGCGCGCACCGCGGCCTCGTCGGCGCCGACGTAGACGTTGCCCTCGGGGTCATACCAGGCGGGGATGCGGTGCCCCCACCAGAGCTGGCGGCTGATGCACCAGTCCTGGATGTCGCGCATCCAGGCGAAGTAGGTGTTCTCCCACTGCTTCGGCACAAAGTTGATGGCGCCCTTTTCCACGGCCTCGATCGCCGGGCCGGCGAGCTTCTTTGCGTCCACGTACCACTGCGGCGTCAGCCAGGGCTCGATGACCACGCCGCTGCGATCGCCGCGCGGGACCTTCAGCGTATGGTCCTCGACGGTCTCCAGCAGGCCCAGCTGGTCAAGGTCCTCGACCACCCGTTCACGGGCAGTGAAGCGGTCGAGGCCGCGGTAGAATTCGGGGACGGCGTCGGACAGGGTCGCGTCGGCATTGAGGATATTGATCAGCGGCAGGTCGTGGCGCTGACCGAGGGCATAGTCGTTGAAATCATGCGCCGGCGTGATCTTGACGCAGCCGGTGCCGAAGTCGCGGTCGACGTAGTCGTCGGCGACGATGGGTATTTTTCGTCCGACCAGGGGCAGATCGACGGTCTTGCCGACGAGGTGCGCGTAGCGTTCATCCTCCGGGTGTACGGCGACCGCCGCGTCGCCGAGCATGGTTTCCGGGCGCGTTGTCGCGACCGTGAGGTGCCCGCCGCCGTCGGAGAGCGGATAGCGGAAGTGCCAGAGGTGGCCTTTCTCCTCCTCGGCGATGACCTCCAGGTCGGAGATCGCCGTGTGCAGTGCCGGGTCCCAGTTCACCAGCCGCTGGCCGCGGTAGATTAGGCCTTCCCGGTAGAGACGGATGAAGACCTCCTGCACGGCCCGGGAGAGGCCGTCGTCCATGGTGAAGCGTTCCCGGGACCAGTCCGGCGAGGTGCCGAGACGCCGGAGCTGCCGCGTGATGTTGCCGCCGGACTCGCCCTTCCACTGCCAGACCCGTTCAATGAACGCCTCCCGGCCGAGCTCGTGCCGGTCCTTGCCCTCAGCCTCGAGCTGACGCTCGACCACCATCTGCGTGGCGATGCCCGCGTGGTCCGTGCCCACCTGCCAGAGCGTGTCGTTGCCCTGCATACGGTGGTAGCGGATCAGGGCGTCCATGAGGGTCTGCTGGAAGCCGTGGCCCATGTGCAGGCTGCCGGTCACGTTCGGCGGCGGGATCATGATGCAGTAGGGGTCGCCGCTGCCGCTGGGTTTGAAATAGCCGTTCTCTTCCCAGTGCGCGTACCAGCGCTTCTCGATCTCGGCAGGCTTGAAGGTCTTGTCCATCAGGGCTCGGGTCCGCTCAGGGGCGCTCGGGAAAGCGCGCGATTATACGCGTCACAGATCGTGCTTTTCCAACGCGTAGCCGCGCTCCTTGTAGAACTGCCAGGCGGCGCGCAGCGCCTGCAGGCTGGCCTCGTCGCGGGTGACGACCTCGGCGACGCGGTGGAAGCGGGGAAAGAAGGGGGGCGGGGAGAGGTCCAGGTTGATCAGCAGGTCGTCGTGGTCGCCCGGGTCCTGGCCCCAGCCGATGAGCACAGGCTCGCCCGCCGCTTCGCCGACCAGGGCGTGCGGCAGGAAGGCCTCCGGGCGGAACTGCCAGAGGAGTTCGTCGAGGCTGCGCGCCTGGGCTTCGTCCGCACAGTGGAGGAAGACCCGGTGGCCGCGCCCGGCGGCCTTGTTGGCGAGCCGGCAGGCGACCAGGGGCCGCCGGCCGGCGTCGCCGTCGCCGACGACGTAGAAGCCGACGCGCGTCACCGCTTCCCGGCGCGGTCGCGCAGGTAGCGGGTGAGGAGGGCGACGGGACGCCCCGTGGCACCCTTCGGCGCGCTGTTCCAGGCAGCCCCGGCGATATCGAGATGCGCCCAGCGGTAGTCTTCGGCGAAGCGGGCCAGGAAGCAGGCGGCGGTAACGCTGCCAGCCTCCGGTCCGCCGATGTTGGCCATGTCGGCGAAGTTGCTCGACAGCTGCTTCTGGTAGTCCTCCCAGAGCGGCATGCGCCAGGCCCGGTCGTGGGCCGCGGTGCCGGCGGCCAGCAGTTCGTCGGCCAGCTCGTCGTTGTTCGCATAGAGGCCCGCGGCGTGCGAGCCGAGGGCGACGACGCAGGCGCCGGTGAGCGTCGCAATGTCCACGACCGCCGCCGGCTTGTAGCGACCGGCATAGCTGAGGGCGTCGCAGAGCACCAGGCGACCCTCGGCGTCCGTGTTGAGCACCTCGATGGTCTTGCCGGCCATGGAGGTGACCACGTCGCCCGGCTTCGTTGCGCTGCCGCTGGGCATGTTCTCGGCGGCGGCGACGATGGCGACGGCGTTCACGGGCAGGTCGAGCTCACAGAGGGCGTGCACGGTGCCGAAGACGCTCGCGGCACCGCCCATGTCGAATTTCATCTCGTCCATCTTGGCGCCGGGCTTCAGGGAGATGCCGCCACTGTCGAAGGTGATGCCCTTGCCGACGAGCGCGTAGGGCTTCGCGCCCTTGCTCCCACCCTTGTACTCCATGACGACGAGCTGCGCCGGCTGGTCGCTGCCGGCGGAGACGGACAGGAGGGAGCCCATGCCGAGTTCCTTCATCTGCTTTTCGGACAGAACCTTGACGGAAAGCTTCGGATAGCGGCGGCCGAGCTTGCGTGCCTCCTTTGCGAGGTAGGCCGGTGTGCAGATGTTACCGGGCAGGTTGGCGAGCTCGCGTGCCGTGTTCACGCCAAGACCCGTAGCCAGGCCGGCTTCGAGCGCGGCCTTCGCGCGTGCCGTCGACAGCGCCTTGCCCGCGTTGACAGCGAGACGCTTGAGGGCCGGCTGCGCGGCCGGCTTGCTCAGGGTCTGCCGGTAGCGGTAGAGGCCGGTGACCACGCTGCGCGCCAGGAATTCGCACAGCCATTCGCTGTCATCCTCGCCGAGGCCGAGCTCACCGGCGTAGACGAGCGCATCCGTCGCCTTGCAGTCGCGCAGGCAGCGGCCGATCGCCTCGCAGAAGGCGATCTGTACCGGGCGGTCGAACTTGCGGGCCTCACCGCAGCCGACCAGCAGCACGCGCTTGATGGCGCCGTTGCCCGGGAGCAGCAGGGTCTTGCCTTTCTCGGCACTGAAGTCGCCGAGGTCCAGGGCGGCCTTGATGCTGCCGCCAAGGATCTTGTCGAGCTCCTTCGCGGTGGCGGTGGGCTGCTTGCCGGCGAACACCGGCAGGACGGCGCACTGGGTCCGTGCGCTGCCCGCGTCGCTGACCTGGCGGGCGGAAACACTCAGGGTGGCCATGGCTGTTCCTTTTTCGATGGGTATCAGGGGCGCTAGTGTACGGCGAACGCCGGTCCAACTGAACCGGGGGCGCAGCTCGGCGAGGGCAAACCTCTGCTTCTTTCGTCGCGGTTTTCCGGGGCGAGGGCGGAAGTCTTCTCTCACAAAGCGTGAAAGGGGGAGCGACTGGGGGCATCCCCCGGCAGCCGCACCGGCGAGCGGAACAGGTGAATAGCAGAGATAAATCGGAGAGCCAATCGAAACAGGCCCGAAAGCTCCGCTGAACCTACTTCTTGCGTTTCGGTACGAGTACGAGGGCGGTACCGGAGAGATGGTCGTGCCAGTAGCGGCCGCGACGGTCGACCAGGCACCAGAGGTAGCCGACGCCCAGGCAGGCGGCGGAGAGCAGTGCGCCCAGGCAGCGCAGTGCGCAGCGCGGCACCGTCAGGCGTTTCCCCGGCATCGGGACGAGCTTCACGCGCCAGGCCTGCATGCCGAGCGTCTGCCCGCTCTTGATCCAGAAGGCCGAGAAGAACCCGATGAGGCAGAGCAGGATGAGCCCCTGGGCGAGCCAGGGGTTCAGCGGCTGGACCGGTTCGCCGCCGTCCACCAGTGCCGCGACGGCCATCGCGATGACGAAGGCGAGCATGATGACCGGCAGCACCAGGAACGTGTCGTAGACGAGCGCCATGAGCCGGCGCGGGAGGGCCGGGCTCGGGCATTCGTCATTGTCGGGGGTGTCGGGGCGCTCGCTCAGGGCTCGAGCTCCAGGTGGTCCGTAGCCGGTGGCGGTGGCTCATTCCTGCGCCGGTAGCGCTCCTCAACTACGTCTGCACCGGGCTCGGCGACAGCCAGCTCCGGCGCTGCGATGGGCTCGGCAACGGGGCTTGGCGACGGGGGCGTCTCTTCGCCGGCCAGGCCGAGCGCGGAAACGTCGGGCGGTGGCGGCACGGCGTCCCGGGGCAGGCCGGGAATGTCCTCGCCGGCCGGCGCGACGGACAGGTCGTCGGTGGCGGGCGGCGCCGGCGCCGGCGCGGCCTCCGGTCCCAGGCGTTCCCCGGCGGGGGCCACGGAGAGGTGAGCGGTGTTGATGTCGATTGCCCCGACTCGCTGGCGCTCGTCCGGGCGCAGGACGTCACTGCCCGGCGCCGCGAGGCTCAGCCCGGGCTCCTGCGCGCCCGCACCGGCGCGCGAGAGGCGGGGGCGGGCGCCGGCGCGCTCCATGGCGGCCTTGTAGCGAAGGGCCTGCTCGCGGTCGAGATCGCGGCGGATCAGGTGCGTGGCGCCGGAAAAAAGCTTGTCGAGGGTGGCATCGCTCGCGTTGAACAGCACGGCGAGGCCTTCGCGCACGCTGGCCGCGTCATGGCCGTCGAGGAGCTCGCCGGCGTAGTAGATGTTGAAGGTCTCGTCGTCCATGGCCCCACCTGCTATCGGTCCGAGTATAGGAGGGTGGCCGCTGGTGGCCAAGGTCTACCCCGGAGAGGTCTACCCCGGGAGCTGTCTACCCCGGGAGCATGGCATTATCCGGGCGCTGGTGCGAAAATAAACCGTGGCGCCCGTACGGTGCCGGAATACTACAATTACAGTCCCGGGGGGAAACCAACATGACCCGCAAGCCAGCCCTGACCCTGCCCGCGCTCGTGGTGCTCGCTGCCCAGGCGGCGGCCCAGCCCAACATGCTCGAGGAAGTCGTGGTCACCGCGCAGAAGCGCACCGAGAGCCTGACCGACGTACCGATCTCCATCGGTGTGATGAGCGCCGAGGCGCTGCAGAAGACCGGCGTGCGCCAGCTGCGCGAAGTCGCCGAGTTCGTCCCCAACCTGACCATTTCCAACGGCAATGACAGCTCCACCGCGGTGCGCATCCGCGGGGTCGGAACCAACACGCGTAACATCGGTTTCGATACACGCGTGGGCGTGTACGTCGACGGCGTGTACATGGGCCAGTCGCTGGCACAGAACCTCGACATTCTCGACCTCGAGCGGGTGGAAGTCGTGCGCGGGCCCCAGGGCACGCAGTTCGGTCGCAACACCGTGGCTGGCGCCATCAACATGATTACCACCCGGCCCACGGACGAGTTCGAGCTCGAACTCCTCGGCGAGGTCGGCAATTACGACTCCTATCGCGTCGGCGCCATCGCCAACCTGCCGATCAGCGACAGCCTGGCAGCACGGGTCTCGGTGATCGACCATGCCCGGGACGGCTTCGTGGACAACATCACCACCGGCACGGACCACAACGAGCGCGACGGCACCACGCTCCGGGGCCAGCTGGCCTGGCGCGGCGAGCGGGTGGATGTCACCCTGGCCGCCGACTACACGGAGTCCGACCGCGTGTCGTTCTTCGGCGAGGCAGTGTCGGACTGGTCCGGCACCGTGCCGAATACGGAAGCCCCCGGGCGCTTCGATATCGCCAACGACGTCGACAACTTCGAGGAACGGGAAATCTGGGGCACTTCTCTGAATGTCGATGTCGCCCTCGGCGACTACTCGCTGACCTCGATCACCGCCTACCGCGACAACAGCATCGACCGCGGCCAGGACACGGACCACAGCTCCCTCTCGCTGCTGCGGGTGGAGTATCCCGACGCCTATGAGCAGCTGACCCAGGAGTTCCAGCTCTTTTCCCCGGACACCGGGCGGCTCAAGTACGTGGCCGGCCTCTACCTCTACCGCGAAGAGGCCACCTCGTCCCGCCGCGCCATCGTCGGCGAGGACATCGGCGTTGTCTTTGCCGGCCTGGCGCCGCCGCTGGCTCCCTTCGGCGCCGCCTTTACTGACACCTTCGCCGGCACTTTCGGCGATGTCGACACGGACAGCTGGGCCGTCTATCTGAATGGCACCTACGAGCTCACCGACCGCTGGACCCTGGGTTTCGGGGCCCGCTACACGGATGAGCAGCGCGAGGTGGATTATGACCTCGTCGGCAGCGTGGTCGACCTCGGCATCCTGACGGTGCCCACGGCGGCGGTCTTCGGCGTGGCCGTCGGCCCGGTGGTGGACGGCCTCACGGTGCTGAACTTCCAGGACAAGCAGGACTACGACGACTTCTCGCCGATGCTGAGCCTGAGCTACGCGCTCACGGAGAACAGCAATATCTACCTGAAGTACGCCGAGGGCTTCAAGAGCGGCGGCTTCAACGTCGATTTCGTGTCCGAGGCGCTGCTGGCCGACGGCATCGACTTCGACCCGGAGACCGTCGAGTCCTGGGAGCTGGGCCTCAAGGGCGAAAGCGACGACCGCTCCCTGCGCTACAGCCTGAGTGCGTTCTACATGGAGTTCCAGGACTACCAGCTGAACCAGTTCATCCAGCTCTCCAACAACACCTCGACGATCACGATCCAGAACGCGGCCGAGGTCGTCTCCGAGGGCATCGAGGCAGAGGTCACCTGGTATCCGACCGCGTCGTTGCTGGTGAATGCTTCCGTCGGCTATAACAATGCCGAGTTCGATGCCTTCCCGGGCGGCGGCAGTGTCCGCAATCCCGCCGGCGTCGGCGCGGACCTCGCCGGCAACAAGCTGCCGCAGGCCCCCGAGTGGTCCTCGGCCGTCGCCGTGCAGTACAACCTCCCCCTGGCGAGCCTGGGCGGCGAACTGGTCACCCGTGTGGACTGGACCTATACGGACGAGTACTACACTACCGAGGACAACGTCGAGTTCGCCAACCCCGGCAGCCCGATCGTCTGGGGCAAGGTGGACAGCTATTCGCTGCTGAACGGCCGCATCGGCTTCGAGGCGAGTGACCGCTGGAGCGTTTACCTCTGGGGCCGCAACCTCCTCGACGAGGACTACAGCTTTGCCTGGCCCTCGGACTTCCTCGGCACTGTCGCCAACTTCCCCGGCGACCCCCGCACCTACGGCGTCGAGGTCACCTGGCGCCTGTAGCGTCCTCGCGCCGCGAGACCGGGGTACGGCGTCGCGTACGCGGTGCCCCGGCGTTATAATCGCGCACCGGAGGAAGACCTTATGTCTGTTCAGGAGCGTATCCACGAGCGGCTCGCCGCGGCCTTCGCGCCGGTGCACCTCGAGCTCGAGAACGAGAGCCATAGTCACAACGTGCCGCCGAATTCCGAGACCCATTTCCGGGTGGTGCTGGTGAGCGATGCCTTCAGCGGCAAGCGCCAGGTCGCCCGGCACCAGGCCGTCTACGCGGCCCTTGCCGAGGAGCTCGCCGGGCCCGTGCACGCGCTGGCGCTGCACACCTACGATCCGGCGGAGTGGCGCGCCCGCGAGGGCGGGAGCCCGGCGTCGCCGGCCTGCCTCGGTGGCAGCAAGGCGGACGGGAGATCCCGGTGAGCACAGTCGTCGCCGCGCTGTACAAGTTCGCCGCGCTGCCGGACTACCGGGCGCTGCGCGAGCCCCTGCTCGGCTTCTGCCGCGACCGGGGCGTGCGCGGCACGCTGCTGCTTGCGGAGGAGGGCATCAACGGTACGATCGCCGGCAGTCGCGAAGGCATCGATGCGGTGCTCGGCCGGCTCCGCGCCGACCCGCGCCTCGCCGATCTCGAGCACAAGGAGAGCCTGCACGACGAACCGCCGTTCCTGCGCATGAAGGTGAAGCTGAAGCGCGAAATCGTCACCATGGGCGTGCCGCAGATCGATCCGCGGCGCACGGTGGGCACCTATGTCGAGCCCGGCGACTGGAATGCGCTTGTGGAGGATCCGGAAGTTCTCCTCATCGATACGCGCAACGACTACGAGATCGGCATTGGCACCTTCCGCGGCGCCGTGGACCCCGGCACCCGTTCCTTCCGCGAGTTCCCGGCCTGGGTGAAGGAGAATCTCGACCCGGCGAAGCACCGCAAGGTCGCCATGTTCTGCACCGGCGGCATCCGCTGCGAGAAGGCGACCGGTTACCTGCTGCAGGAAGGATTCGAGTCCGTCTATCACCTGCGCGGCGGCATCCTTCGCTACCTCGAGGAAACCCCGGCCGAGGAGAGCACCTGGGAAGGCGAATGCTTCGTCTTCGATGAGCGGGTCGCTGTCAACCATGCGCTCGAGCGGGGCAGCTACGAGCAGTGCTTCGCCTGCCGGCGACCGCTCTCTGCCCGGGATCGTGCTTCGGAGAAGTACGAGCCCGCCGTGTCCTGCCCGCACTGCTACGATAGCCTCGATGAGGCGCGCCGCGCGCGCTTCGAGGAGCGCCGCCGGCAGGCGGCGCTGGCGCGGGAGCGGGGCGAGCGCCACATCGGCGCCGCGCCGCAGCGCCGCTCGGCCTAGGCCTGGCGCGTCACCCCGGCCCTGCAGCCTCGCCCGGCGCTTTTCCCTTCAGCGCAGCCGGAGCCTCACCGCCGCCAAGAAGCGCGCCGCGGGCACATAGATGCTGCGGCCGCGGCTGTCCCCCCGCGACAGCACCCCCACCAGGCGGCCGCCGTGGAAGGCGCCGCCCCCGGACGCCCCCTTGTAGGCGAGGCAGTCCGTGAGCCGGTCCGCGCCGCTGGCCCCGGTGACACGGCAGTCCGGGTCGTAGGTCAGCCGTTCGCCGCCGGCGCCCAGCCCCGGGTCGCCCGAGAAGCCGGCCATGGCGAGGCGGGCGCCCTCTGCCACGGCGCCTGCGTCAAGTTCGGCGGTCGCGCCCCGGCCCGGCGGAATCGGCGGGTCCAGTTCCAGCAGGGCCCAGTCCGCCGCCATACCGCCGCCGCTGGCCACGGCCCGCGCACGGCTGCTGAGCGGCTCCCCGGCAGGGCCGGTGAGTTCGAAGCGGATGTCCCGGGATAGATCTGTGTAGTACTCGAGGCAATGCCAGGCACTGAGGACCCATTGCGCCGCACCGCCGCCCGGGGGCGCGAGCAGCGTGCCGCTGCAGCGCTCGTCATAGTGGCGGCGCCGTCCGTCCTCGACCCGGCTCGTGGGTATGGCCAGGCGGCCGACGGCGTGCAGCCAGGGTGGCGCGTCGCTCCCCACGGGCAGGCGCCGCTCTGCGTGGCTGGGCGCGGCGAGGACGGCAGCCAGCGCGAGCCCGAGGGTCAGCCCGCGTAGGGTGTCGCGCCGCCCCGCCACTCAGAACTCGGTGAGGCGGTTGATGCCATTCAGGGCCGCGATGCGGTAGGCCTCCGCCATGGTGGGGTAGTTGAAGGTCGTGGAGATAAAGTAGCGCAGCGTGTTGCCCGCGCCGGGCTGCTTCATAATCGCCTGGCCGATATGGATGATCTCCGTGGCCTCGGCGCCGAAGCAGTGAATGCCCAGGATGCGCAGGGTGGTGGGGTCGAAGAGGATCTTCAGCATGCCCACGTCTTCACCCGAGATCTGTCCGCGGGCCGTGTCCTTGAAGAAGGCCCGGCCGACCTCGAAGGGCACCCGCTGCTCCGTGAGCTCGCGCTCCGTCGGCCCCACGGAGCTGATCTCGGGGATCGTGTAGATCCCCGTAGGCACGTCGTCGACGTAGCGGACGCCTTCCTTTCCCCGCGAGACGGCGGCAGCGGAACGGCCCTGGTCGTAAGCGGCGCTGGCCAGGCTGGGCCAGCCGATCACGTCACCGACGGCATAGATATTCGGCACCGTGGTCTGGTACTGCCGATTGACCCGCAGCTGGCCGCGGCTGTCGGCCTCCAGGCCGACGTTGTCGAGGGCCAGCCGGTCCGTGTTGCCGGTGCGGCCGTTACACCAGAGCAGCGCGTCCCCACGCAGCTTCTTGCCGCTCTTCAGGTGCAGGACGACCCCGCTATCGGTGGCCTCCACGCGCTCGTAGGTCTCGCGGTGGCGGACCATGACGCCGAGGTCGCGGAGGTGGTAGCTGAGGGCGATGGAAATTTCGTCATCGAGGAAGGCGAGCAGGTTGTCGAAGCTGTTGACCAGTTCGACCTTGATGCCGAGGCCGGAAAAGATCGAGGCGTACTCGCAGCCGATCACGCCGGCCCCGTAGATCAGCAGTTTGCGGGGCGTATGCTGAAGGTCGAGGATGCTGTCGCTGTCGTAGACCCGCGGATGACTGAAGTCCACGTCCGGTGGATGGTAGGGGCGGGAGCCGGTGGCGATGACCACGTCGCGGGCGGTGAGCGCGTCCAGGCTGCCGTCACGCTCTTCCACCACGACGGTGTTGGCGTCGCGAAACTGCGCGCGCCCCTTGTAGACGGCGATACCGTTGCGCGCGTAGAACTTGCTGCGCATTTCCACCTGCCGCTCGATGACCCCGGCCGCGACGGAAAGGGCCGTGGGGTAGGGAATCTGCCGGCTGTGGCCGATGTCACGGAACAGCTTGCCGGTGTTGAAGCGCATCAACTGCTTCACCGCGTGACGCAGCGCCTTGGAGGGGATGGTCCCGCGGTGCGTACAGCCCCCACCGACCATGGTGCTCTCTTCCACCACGGCAGCGCGCTTGTTGTGCTTCGCGGCATTGAGCGCGGCGCTTTCGCCCGCCGGTCCGCTGCCAATGACCAGGACGTCGTAATCGAATTCCATACACTGTCTGCGCCGGCGAGGGCGCTTCGACTCCAGAACGGGAGAGATCGCTATTGTAGTGCTCGCGCGGGGCGCGCGAAACCGGCGCGTTGCTTGATCGGTATCAATGCCGCAGTTCCCCGCGCTTTTTAAGATGCACGGCAAATCGTCGGTGCCTGAAGCGCCGAGTCCCGCAAGCAAGGAGTAAAGTATGAAAACGAAACTGGCTGTGGCAGTAGCGGCTGTGATCGCGGCCGGCGGTGCACTGACAGCTCAGGCTCACGAAGCCGGCGACATTATCGTCCGTGCCGGTCTCGTGAATGTCGATCCGTCCGGCAACAGCGAGTCCATCGTCCTGCCGACGGAGCCTGCAACGGTCCTGCCCGGCGGCGTCGACGTCGATGACGATACGCAGCTCAGCATCATCGGCACCTACATGGTTACCGATGTCTGGGGGGTAGAGCTGCTCGCCGCCACGCCCTTCGAGCACGACATCACCCAGCCCGACCTCGGCATCGACGCCGGCAGTACCAAGCACCTGCCGCCGACGCTGAGCCTGCAGTACTATCCCCGCGGTGGCAGCGACGGCTGGCAGCCCTACGTCGGCATCGGCGTGAACTACACCTATTTCTTCGACGAGGACATCGACCCGGCACTCGGCGATGCGCTGGGTGCCGTGCTCGGCGCCACCAGTGCGCAGCTCGAGCTCGAGGACTCCTTCGGCCTCGCCGGCCAGGCGGGCGTGGACATTCCCCTCAACGACAACTGGATGCTGAACGCCGGCGTCTGGTACATCGACATCGGCACCACCGCGGACGTGCGCACGGATGTCGGCACGGTGAGCTTCGACGTGGATATCGACCCCTGGGTCTACAACATCGGCATCGCCTACAAGTTCTGAACGACGACTGCTACCGCGGTCCCGGACCGCGGTCAGGTCCCTTTAACCCCGCCTTACCGGCGGGTTTTTTTTTGGTTCTTCGAAGGTTTCCGGGGACGTTGAGCCCCTGACCTCACCCGCCGTATTGTGCCCGAGACCGCATGGGAATGGGGCACGGCAATGTTTGATCGCAAGACGGTGGGTAAGCTGGGCGGCTGGACGGGCTA